>JBLNHD010000298.1:0-4202 GCA_050268825.1 Gemmatimonadota bacterium | reverse complement strand
GGCGACAGCCTCGTCGTCGGCACGCTCGATGCGGGCACCGGACGGTTCCGGCGGCTCCGAGCCTTCGATCCCGATTCGCTCGACACATTCGAGGCGTTGCCCGATGGCGGGATCGTCCACTATTCCCTGGTCCGCGACCGGGTGTACCGCGCGCTCGCGCCCAACCGACCGGATACCTCGTTCGCACTGCCCGAGGGGCTGACCTACGTCACCGCGCTCGAGCCTTCCCCAGACGGAACCGCCGTTGCGGTTGCCGGGTATGGTGATTTCGACTCGGACTCGCTGATTCTCTCGGTGCTTTCGCTCGAGGACGGCAGCTCCCGGCGGATCGCGGGCATGGTCGGGGAGCGGATGGACAATCCGCGGTGGCTTCCCGACGGAAGCGTGATCGTGCCGGTGTTCGAGACCGCCGGGACGCTCGCGCTCTATCGCGGGTCGGTGCGTGGCGGGCCGTTCGTGCGCCTGGGCCCGGTCCCGCGCTTTCCGGGATCGTACCGCTTCTCCGCCGACGGCCGACGGGGCATCATCCGGGCCGCCGACGAACCGTCGGATGTGCACGTGCTGCGCAACTTCCGGGCGATCGTCGAGGCGAGATAGTCACGGCGCCAATCGCGCCTCCCACTCGTCGATCGATCTCGGCCAATCCTCCTTCAGCAGCCGGGACATGGCGCGATCGGCGAGCACCTTTCCTCCCGTCTGGCACGCGGCGCAGTAGTTCACCTCGTTTTCCGCATACCTGATTCGCTGTACGGGCGCGCCGCAGGCAGGACACGGCTTCCGGTAGCGGCCGTGCACCGCCATTTCCTCGTGGAACGCCGTGACCTTCTCGGGGAATCCCTGCCCGGTTTCCTGCCGGAGTCGCTCGGTCCACGCCGTAAGCGTGGCCTGCACCGCGCGGTGGAGCCGCCCGATTTCCTCCGGGGTCAGGTTCGTCGTCAACTGCAGTGGCGAGAGCTTCGCAGCGTGGAGGATCTCGTCCGAGTACGCGTTGCCGATACCCGCGTACACATGCGGGTCGGTGAGCCGCCGCTTGAGCGTGTGCCGGGCAGCCGTGAGCGCCGCAGCGAAGGCCTCGAGCGACAGGCCGAGCGGCTCGAGTCCGCCGGGATCGTGGTCGGTGAGCCGGGCTTCACCCTGCACGAGCCAGAGGCCGGCGCGGTGCTTCTTTCCTTCCTCGGTGAAGAGCAGCGTGCCCGCAGCAAAGTCGAACGCGGCAAGGCCCCGGCCCCGTGGCACCGCCGCCCCCCGTTTTCGCCACCGCAGCCGCCCCGCCACCATCAGATGGATGACAAGGAAGAGGTCCTCCTCGAGCGCGAGGACGATGCGCTTGCCGATGCGGCGGATACCGAGCACCCTGCGGCCCTCGACCGCCTGAATCGGCGGCTCGAACGTGCGCAGGACGAACGGGCTTCCGACCCGCACGCGCTCGAGGACCGTCCCGGCAACGTGGCGCTCCAGCGCTTCGACGTAGGTAGTGATGTCGGGAAGCTCGGGCATGCGTCTCAGCGCCTCGCGTTTCGGTCGAATATGCAACGGGACTCCGGGGCGTCCGGCACCGCGATGTCCGGGTGCCCCCGCGGGGCGCCGTGCCCGGCGCCGGGTGATTTTCCGCATCCCCGACCACCCAAGCGCCGACCGACCGCCCCCATTATTTTCGGGGTCCGGACCCAACCCGCAACCCGAGGGGCAGTGATGGCCACCGCAGCAGCGACTTCGCAGTTCACCGGCGTAGATTTCCTCGACCTCGACTCGCTCCTTTCCGAAGAGGAGCGTGCGATTCGCGACACCGTCCGCGCCTGGGTGGATGAGAATCTCATCCCCGTGATCGGCGAGGCATACGTCGAGGGGAAGTTCCCGAAGCAGCTCATTCCGGGCATGGCGGAGCTCGGGCTCTTCGGTGCCAACCTCCCCGAAGAATACGGCTGTGCCGGCCTGAACAACGTGGCCTACGGGCTCATCATGCAGGAGCTCGAGCGGGGCGACAGCGGGATCCGGAGCTTCGCCTCGGTGCAGGGTGCCCTCGTCATGTACCCGATCTACGCGTTCGGCAGCGACGAGCAGAAGCAGCGGTGGCTTCCCGCGCTCGCCTCGGGGAAGGAGATCGGCTGCTTCGGGCTCACCGAGCCCGACTACGGCTCGAATCCGGGCGGGATGATCACCACCGCGCGCGAGACGAAGGACGGGTGGGTCCTGAACGGCACCAAGATGTGGATCACCAACGGCTCGCAAGCCACCGTGTCCATCATCTGGGCCAAGACGGGCGACGTGAAGGATGCGAAATCGATCCGCGGGTTCATCGTCCCCACCGACGCGAAAGGCTACGCTGCCAAGGACCAGAAGGGGAAGCTCTCGCTCCGCGCCAGCGACACGAGCGAGATCCACCTGCAGGACGTCCACCTTCCGAAGGACGCCCTCCTCCCGAAGTCCGGCGGCATCAAGAGCCCGCTCATGTGCCTGACGCAGGCGCGCTACGGCATTGCCTGGGGTGCGATCGGCGCGGCCATGGCGTGCTACGACGAGGCGCTCCGGTACGGCCAGAGCCGCATCATGTTCGACAAGCCCATCGCCGCGACCCAGATCCAGCAGGTGCGCCTGGTGGACATGCTCACCGAGATCACCAAGGCGCAGTTCCTGACCCTCCAGCTCGGCCGGCTCAAGGACGCGGGCACCATGACGCCGGAGCAGGTCTCACTCTGCAAGCGCAACAACGTCAACATCGCCACCGAGTGCGCCCGCGAGGCACGCCGGCTCCTGGGCGCCAACGGCATCCTCGCCGAGTACCACGCGATGCGGCACATGGCCAACCTCGAGTCGGTGTACACGTACGAGGGCACGCACGACATGCATTCGCTCATCGTCGGGCAGAAGATCACCGGCCTGGGCGCGTTCTCCTGAGGAACTGCCGATGAAGCGCGTGACCGTGGAGCATCGGGGAAAGTCGTACGAGGCGGAGATCCGCCCCGGGGAGGAAGTGGGCGCCGGTGCCGATCCCACGGCAGCGCGCGTGTGGCATGTCACGCACGGGGGTGCCACCGTCACGACCTTTCCGGTGACCGAAGGAGAACGGGGCGACTCGATCCGCGAGAAGATCGTCGAGTGGCTCGTCGCGAACGAGGACCGGCCCGACGCGGACGTCGGGCGGCAATAGGGATCGCTGGAGCAGGGTGCGCGAAGGCGCCGAGCCACCGATCGCAGGCGCCACGCCAGTCACCGATACCGGAATCCGGGAGAGACGTTGAAGATCGCCGTCTGCATCAAGCGCGTGCCGGACACCGAGATGCGCTTCGCCATCGCGGCCGATGGGAAGTCGCTCGACCAGGCCGGACTCAAGTACGACATCAGTGACTTCGACGGATACGCCGTCGAGGTGGCACTCCGCCTCACCGAGAAGGACGGAGGCGAGGTGGCGGTCGTCTGCCTCGGACCCGACGGCGTGCAGGAGACGATCCGCAAGGCATTCAGCATGGGCGCCGCACGCGGTGTCCAGCTCAGGGCGGACACGGTTCCCTTCGACGGCGCGGCCATTGCCCACGCCCTTGCCGCGGAACTCCGCGAGGGCGGGTACGACCTGATCCTCTTCGGGCGGCAGTCGGCCGATGCCGGCAACGGCACCGTCGGCCCCATGACGGCGCATCTTCTCGGCCTTCCCTGCGTCACCGCCATCTCGCACCTCGAGCTCGCCGACGGGCGCGGCACCGCGCATCGCGAGCTCGAAGGCGTGGCCGAAGTGGTCGAGTTCCCGCTTCCGGCGGTGCTGACCATCGATGAGGGCATCGCCCGCCCGCGGCTGCCATCACTCAAGGGCATCATGGCCGCGAAGAAGAAGACCATCGACGTGCGGCCGGCGCAGCTCGGCGAGGAACGGCTCACGGTGCAGTCGATGGCGCTGCCGCCCGAGCGGGCCGCGGGCCGGATCGTCGGGGAAGGGCCCGATGCCGTGCCCGAGCTCGTGCGACTCCTCAAGACCGAAGCGAAGGTGCTCTGATGGGGAACGTGCTCGTCGTGGCGGAATCACGCGGGGGAGAGCTGCGGTCGGTGGCACTCGAGGTGCTCACCGCGGGGCGCAAGCTGGCCGATGCCGGCGGCGGGGCGGTGCACGCGCTCGTGTGCGGAGTGCCGGGGACCGGCGCGTCGGCGCAGGCGTCGCTGAGCCGGTACGGTGCCGACGTCGTGATCGCGGTGGAGTCGCCGGGGCTCGAGCA
>JBLNHD010000297.1:0-12788 GCA_050268825.1 Gemmatimonadota bacterium | reverse complement strand
GCTCAGCCCGGCGGCCAGCCCAGCTTGCGGCCGCCGAGGACGTGAAGATGGAGGTGGTCGACGCTCTGGCCGGCATCGGGGCCCGTGTTCGTCACGATCCGGTATCCCCCGATGTCGAGGCCGAGCTCCGAGGCGACGTCGGCGGCGAACGAGAGGAGCCGGCCGAGCAGTTGTTCGCCTTCCGGCCCGCGCGCGCTCCGGACCGCAGGGAGGTGCCGCGTCGGGATCACGAGCACGTGCGCCGGTGCGCGCGGATCGAGGTCGCGGAAGGCGACCGCATCATCCGTCCGCTTCACGACCGTGGCCGGAATCGTCCCCGCGACGATCCCGCAGAATACGCAATCCATCAGGACCTCCCCTGCCGGCCGATCGCGACGTGCGCCGCCGCCGCGATCGCGGCGGTCTCGAACCGGAGTACGTTGGACCCAAGGGACACCGGTGTCCAGCCCGCCTCGAGCGCGGCAGACCGCTCAGCTGGCGTGAAGCCCCCCTCGGGGCCGACGAGCACGGTGATTTCTCCGGCAGGCGCGGCCGGCGTCGAGCCCGCGGTATCCGCCAGCCAGCGCGCGCCCGAGCGCACCTGCGCGATGAAATGGCCGAACGGCTCGAGCTCGCCGATGTCCGGCGCCCAGTACGCGCCCGACTGCTTCGTCGCCTCGAGCGCGCGGCGTCCCAGCTTTTCCAGATGCGCCGGGCGAACCCGCGTCGCCACCCCGGCGCTGCGCGACGTCTCGAGCGGCACGATCCGCGACACGCCGAGCTCCGCTGCCTTCTCGACGAGCCAGAGAAAGCGGTCACGATCGCCGGCGCCGACGGCGAGGGTCAGGCCGGACGCGGGCGGCATGGTCGCCGCCCGGGTCACGGTGACGGCCCAGGCGCCGCCGGTCGCCTCGAGCACGCCCTCGCCGGCGAGACCCGCCCCATCGCGCAGCTCGACGATCTCCCCCGCTTCGGCGCGCCGCACGCGGAGGTGGTGCGACTCCTCCTCGTCGAGCGGGATGGTGAGGCCGGTGCGGGCCGAACCGCGCGGGAGCAGGACGATCACCCGTGCCGCGCCGTGACCGCCCACCACCCTGCGTCGGTCACCTCGTCGACCACGATGAACCCGCCCCGGTCGAGCTCCGGACGGAAAAGCGGCGCTTCCGCGACCTCCATTCCCGAGAAGATCGCGAGGCCCGCTGGACGGAGCGCGCTCGCGATGGCCGGGAGGAGTTGCGTATTGACGTTGCGCAGGATGTTCGAGAGGAGGAGATCCGCGGGGCCGAGCAGCGGGGCCAGGTCGCCCGCATCCCCGGTGAGGAACTCGACCTCGGTACTGACGTTGTTGCGACGGGCGTTCACCCGCGCGATGTCGTTCGCATCATCGTCGACTTCGACACCGGTGGCACGGGCCGCGCCGAGCTTCACGGCGGCGATGGCGAGAATCCCGCTGCCGCTGCCCAGGTCGATGACCCGGTCCCCGGGCCGCAGGTGACGCTCGAGCAGTGCGAGCGCCGCGCGCGTGGACCCGTGCTCCCCGCTCCCGAAGGCGGACTCCGGATCGAGCACCACTGTGGCGCCGTCGTCGGGAGCCGGAAGCCAGGAGGGAGTGACGGTGAGCCGGCCGAAGCGGCGCGGCATGATCCCGTCGCGCCAGCGCACCGACCAGTCGACGCTCTCGAGCGGACGCCGGGTGGCACGGGCACCCTGCTCGCGTCCGAGTGCCTCGATGAGCTCGTCGGCGCCCTCCTCGCTCTCCGCGAACGTCACGAGCGTGCCGTCATCCCGCTCCTCGATGGCCTGCCCGGTCCGCGCGACGAGCCAGGCGCCCACCATCTCGCGCCGGTCGGGGGCGGTCTCGACGTCGACCGCCCACCACGTCATGGCGGCACCCTCACCGGGAACGCGTCACGCGCCGAGCGCTTCCTTGAGCTTCGACCAGAAGCCCGAGCCGCGCCGTGGCGCCTCCCCCTCCAGCGCCGCAAGCTGGCGGAAGAGCGCCTCCTGCTCGGCCGACAGCTTTTCGGGAGTCCAGATGTGCACGCGGACGAGCAGGTCTCCGTTCCCCGAGCTCCCGAGACGCGGCAACCCCTTCCCGCGGAGCTGCAGGACCGTGCCGGGCTGCGTGCCGGCCGGAACGTCGAGCGCTTCGTCGCCGTAGGGCGTCGGCACCGTGAAACGCGCGCCGAGCGCCGCCTGGGAGAAGGAGACGGCAAGGTCGTGCACGAGGTTCTCGCCATGCCGCTCGAAGCGGTCGTCCTCCTTCACGTCGAGCATCACGAGCAGGTCGCCAGCCGGGCCCCCGCGCGGACCGACGGCACCCTGGCCGCGGAGCGTCAGGTAGTTGTTGGCGGAGACGCCAGCCGGCACCTCCACGACGACCGACCGCTCGCCACGGATCCGCCCCTCACCGCGACAGACCTCGCACGGCTCCTTGATGATCTGCCCTTCCCCGGCGCACGTCGGGCAGGGGGCCACGGACACGAACTGCCCGAAGACGCTCCGCGCCGCCCGCCGCACCTCGCCGCTGCCGCCGCACGTGCCGCACGCAGCGGGGCGCGAGCCGGACTTCGCACCGCTTCCTTCGCAGGTTTCGCATCGCTCGAGCGTCTTGAGCTTCACGGTCTTGCGCGCGCCCGTCGCGACTTCGGCCAGCGTGAGCTTGACCGTGACGCGGATGTCCTGCCCGCGGCGCGCATCCGCCTGGCTCCGCGCGCCGCCGCCGAACATCGACTCGAAGCCGCCGAAGTCGCGCATGAAGATGTTGAGCGCCTCGGAGAGGTCCACGTGATGAAAGCCGCCGAAGCCGCCGGCGGCGCCGCCGAGCCCGGCCTTGCCGTAGCGATCGTAGCGCGACCGCTTTTCTGGATCGCGCAGGACCTCGTAGGCCTCGGTGATCTCCTTGAAGCGCGCCTCCGCGTCGGGCGCGGGGTTCCGGTCCGGATGGTACTGCATGGCCAGCTTGCGGTACGCCTTCTTCACGTCGCCTTCCGACGCCGTGCGCGGCACCCCAAGCAGGTCGTAATAGTCGTTCACTCGAGCAACCCTTCCACGAGACGGCTGGTGTGCTCCACCAGCCCGATGATCTTGTCGTACGGCATGCGCGTGGGGCCGATGACCCCGATCACGCCCCGGAGATCGCCCTTGCTGTAGGACGACGTCACGAGGGTGAGATCGCTGAAGCGCGCGTCGTCGTTCTCCCCGCCGATGGTGATCGAGAGACCCGCCCCTCGCCGAGCCTGCAGCGCCTCGCGCAGGAGGTCGCGGCGCTCGGTCAGCTCGAGCAGCTCGCGCATCCGCGCGTTCGAGGCGAACTCGGGCTGCTCCGCGAGCATCTGCGCGCTCCCGAGCATCACGCCGCTCGGGTCCGCGAGCGAGAAGATCTCCTCGCTCTCGGCGATGAAGATGTCGAGGAGCTCCCGTCCCTCGCCCGGCGCGTGCGCGTCGCGCAGGCGCTCGCCCAGCGTGGTGCGGATCTCGTGCAGCGTGTGCCCGGCAAGCCGCTCGTTGAGAAGCCTGGTCATCTGGCTGACCGACTCAGGCGCCATCTGGCCGGGCACGCGCACGAAGATCGTGCGCACGACTCCGCTCCGGAGGTTGAGCACGAGCAGCAGCCGCTCGGCGGACACGCGCACCAGCTCCACCCGTTCCAGGACGACGCTGTCGAGCACCGGAGCCACCGCCACGCCGAGCTCCTGCGTGAGCACGCCGAGCACCTGCGCCGCCCGTCGCAGGATCTCCTCGAGCGCACTCGCGCGGCCCTGCAGCTCCGCCCGGAGCGCAAGCTGCTCCCGGCTGCTCGGCGCCGAGCGGTGCATGACCCGATCCACATACGTCCGGTACGCCCGGTCGGTGGGGATACGGCCGGACGAGGTGTGCCGGTGGAAGAGAAAGCCCATTTCCTCGAGCTCGCTCATGATCCCGCGCACCGTGGCCGGCGAGACACCGAGCCCGAACCGGCGCGCGATCATCTGGCTGCCTGCGGGCTCCGCCGTCTCGATGTACGACTGCACCACGGCATCCAGCACGCGGAGCTGCCGCTCGGAGAGTTCAGGCGACGAGGACATGCGATAAATCTACAATCCGCAAGGCGTTACGAGAAGCGGCTCCGGTCCGGGGCGCTATGACGCCTGCGCCACGAGCGCGTCGAGCCGGAGCCATCCCTCGGCGCTCAGCCGGTACCGATCGCCCGTTTCGGCGCCCCATCCGGCGCGGGTCCAGGCGGCAGCCATCTCCGGGCGAAGGAGGCGCGAGGGCGCGCCTTCCGCGGTCCGAAGGCCCAGATAGAGGTCCTCGAGCCGCGCCGCCTCCTCGGCCACGGACTCCCCGGCTTCCAGTGGTTGCCGGCCGGCCTCGACCGCCGCCCGGTACGCCTCCCACTCCCGGATGTTCCAGTGCCGCTCGCTGCCGAATCCGCTGTGCGCCGAGGGGCCCAGGCCGATATACGGCGCGCGTCGCCAGTAGGCGGCGTTGTGCGCGGAGCGGAATCCCGGCCGCGCGGCATTGGAGACCTCGTAATGGTCCCAACCGATTTCCCGCAGTGTCGCGACGGTATGCAGGAACTCGGCGGCGTAGCCTTCGTCGGGCACCGGAATGACCTGGCCGCGCCCTGCCCACCGGCCGAGGGGCGTGCGTGGCTCGATGGTGAGGCCGTACAGGGAGAGGTGTGCGGGGTCGAGAGCGAGCGCGGTGTCGAGGTCCCGTGCCCAGTCGCGGGCAAGCGCCGGAGGGACGCCGAAGATCAGGTCGAGCGAAAGGTTCGTGATGCCCGCTGAGCGGAGGATCTCAATGGCGGGAGCGACCTGCTCCCTGCTGTGCGTGCGATGCATCCACGCGAGCACGGCAGGATCGAACGATTGGACCCCCAGCGACACGCGATTGACCCCGGCCGCCGCCCAGGACGCCGCCGCGCCCGGCGTTACGTCATCGGGATTCGCTTCCAGCGTGATCTCCGCGGACGGTACGATCTCGCGCCGCGCGCCGACGAGCTCGATGATCCGCGCGATGCCGGCCGGATCCAGGCGGGACGGGGTGCCGCCGCCGAAGTAGATCGTCGCGATGTCGGGCGACGCGCTCCAGACGGGATGCGACTGCCAGAGCGACCATTCCCTCGCGATTGCTTCGACATACCGCCCCGACGGCACCACCCGGCGCACGGCGATGGCGAAGTCGCAGTAGGAGCAGCGGCGGGCGCAGAAGGGGACGTGGAGGTAGAGGTGCACGGGCCCAAACTTAGCGGCGGGGCCCGCCCTCGGCTCGGATGATTGCGAGGCGACGCGACGCGGACGTAGTGGACGGCGAAGGCGCGTCACTCCGGCCCTGGAGTTCGATTTCGATCTACCGACTCCTCACGGCGCCCGCGCCAGGCAGAAATGCGCACCCGGTCGCTGCTCGACCGCGCCGAGCAGCTCGAGCTGAGCCAGCGCAGCGAGACAGTCTCCCGGCGGGAGCCCGCTCACCATGACGATTGCGTCGATGTGCACCGGCGCTGCGCCGAGACAGTGCGCGACCGGCGCGAGCTCCGGCGGAATCGTCACCGCCGGCTGCACGGGCAGCGGCGGTGCGGGGGGCGCCGCGCCTGAGAATCGGGGCGCGCTTGCCGGAAGGCTCTCGGGATAATGCGCCAGGAGGTCTGCGACTTCGAGCAGGGGCTCCGCACCGTCACGAATCAATGCGTTCGCACCTGCGGACGTCCGGCTCGTGATCGGACCCGGGACGGCCATCACGTCACGTCCCTGATCCAGCGCGGTTCCGCCAGTGATGAGTGCGCCGCTGCCATGAGCGGCCTCGACCACCACCGTGACGCGGGCCAGCCCGCTGATAAGGCGATTGCGGCGCGGAAAGCTCCACGCCTGCGGCCGCTCGCCCGGCGGAAATTCGGAGAGGAGAAGCCCCTCGGTTCCCACGCGTTCGTAGAGCGAGCGGTTGGCGGCCGGATATACCACACCGAGGCCGTTGCCAAGAATGCCGATCGTGGTTCCGCCAGCCTCGAGCGCCGCCTGGTGGGCAACGGCATCGAGTCCGCGAGCCATGCCGCTCACGACGGAGATGCCCGCCTGGGCCGCGGCGCCGGCGATCATGCGGCACACCTCCGCGCCATACGGCGAATGATCGCGGCTCCCTACGATGGCGACCGCCGCGCGGCCGAGGAGCTCGAGTCGGCCCTTGGCGAAGAGGGCTGCTGGCGCGTCCGGGATCTCGCGGAGTTGCGGCGGAAAGAGGGCGTCGTCGGGCAGGAGCGTGATGGCGCCAAGCTTCGCGGCGTCCACGAGCACCCGCTCGCCGTCCGCGAGCCTCCGCGCCGCGAGTGCTGTCGCCGCAGCGCTGGAAACTCCGGGGATGGAGCCTAAAAACGCAGACGGCGCCGAGAGGGCGCCGTAGGGAGTGGAGCAGGCCTGAAGGATCGAATGGAGTCGGCCGATGCCGATCCCCGGTGTCAGCGCGACGGCCAGGTAAGCGGCGCGGTCAGTCGCCGTCGATGTCGTCCACGTCGAGGCCGGGCCCATCGGCGGGGCTGCCGTCCCATGCTTCGTCGTCGTCCCGCGTTCCGTCATCATCAGCGAATTCCCCCGCGGCGGCTTCGTCTGCCGCAGCGCGTTTGGCCTCTTCGACGAAGCTCCAGAGTGTTTCCTTCAGTTCGTCGAGTCCGATTCCCGCGGCGCTCGAGATCGTCACGATCCGGGTGGCATCCGGCGCGTCGACCGCGGGAACGGCAGCGTCCGCGGGCAGGAGGTCCCGCTTGGTGAGCACCACGAGGTGCGGCTTCGCGAAGAGCGCCTCGCTGTAGCTCCGGATCTCGCTGCGCAGGCCGTCGTACACCTGCTGCGGATCGGGGCTGTCGAGCGGCACGAGGTACGCCAGCACCCGGGTGCGTTCCACGTGTTGAAGAAACCTGAGGCCGAGGCCCTTCCCCTCGTGCGCCCCTTCGATGATGCCCGGTATGTCCGCCACCACGAACGACCGCCCCTGCCCCAGTCCGACGACGCCGAGGTTCGGCTCGAGCGTCGTGAACGGATAGTCGGCGATCTTCGGCCGGGCGGCGGAGATGACGGAGAGCAGCGTGCTCTTGCCGGCGTTCGGCTCCCCGACGAGACCCACGTCGGCGATGAGCTTGAGCACCAGCTCGATCTGCCGCTCCTGCCCTTCCTCGCCGGGCTCCCACTCGCGCGGGGCCTGGTGGGTCGGCGTCGCGAAGCGCGCATTGCCGCGCCCGCCCCGACCGCCGCGCGCCACGAGCAGTGTGTCACCGGGGCGCAGCACCTCGCCGATCAGCTCGCCCGATTCCGCATCGCGGATGACCGTGCCCGGCGGGACCGGCATGAAGACGTCGGGTGTCGAAGCCCCGGTCATCGTCTTGCCCTTGCCGTGCTCCGCCCGCTGCGCCTTCCACTGCGTCCGGTAGCGGTAGTCGAGGAGGGTGGCGAGGTTCGGATCGGCGCGGACGTAGACGCTGCCGCCGCGGCCTCCGTCCCCCCCGTCGGGCCCGCCCTTCGGCTTGTACTTGAACCGGGCGAAGCTGCTCGCCCCCGATCCGCCCGTCCCCGCAGCCACGTGCACCACCGCGCGGTCGATGAACATCAGTTGCCGGGACTCCACCCCTCGCGCACGGTGCGCCAGAGTTCCTTGACCTTCTTCCACTGATCGAAGCTCAGCAGCGGATTGACCACCGACAGCACGCCTTCGATCTGGCCGAAGCTCGCTCCCGCGTTGAGCGCACCCCGGAGGTGCGAGTGGAGCTGGCGCGGCGCCTCGAGCACCGCCGTCTGCGCGACGATGCAGAGCTCGCGGCGCAGGAGGTCGAGCCCGGGGCGCGCGAGGGTACGGCCATACCCCTCGGTGATCATCCACGCGTCGATGGCCGGATGCAGGGCGGCCACGCTGTCCCGGAGCTTCTGGTAGTTGTCTCCGTAGACCGTGGCGCACGTCTCTTCGCCGCGGCGGGTCCATTCCACGTCGTTGGCGTAGCTCGCGTCCTCGTCGGTCTTCGGCGCGGGCACGCCGGAGAACTTCCGCCACGCGGAAAAGGCGATGAGTCCGCGCGGATACCCCACGAAGAGCACCGACTGCAGGAGGAGCTCCTCGACCCATTGCACCGGCACCTGCGAGGTGCGGAGCGGTCCGACGCGCTCGCGGAGCTCCGGCTCGTACCCCTGCGCGATGGCCGCGGCAAAGCGGACCAGGTCGCGCGTCTGCGGATCGAGGTTGTCCTGTTTCGCCATGACGGTAACTCTCCCCGGATCGGGCGGCTCAACCGCCCGCGTGCAAGACTATGCGAAAAACCGCAGCGCTCCGGCGTGCCGCAGCACGCCGGTCACCTCGCCCCGCGTGTTGCGCGTGGGCAGCTGCTCCCGCCGCGCGAGGGCATCGAGCGCCTCGCTGCCGCGCCCGGACGTGATCAGCGCGCGCAGCACACCCATGAGGGCAACGGGCGCCGAGCGCATGTCCCCGTCCTCGACCTTGAGCGCAATGCCGACCCGCTCCTCCACGAGCGCTGCGCTGTACACGCCTTCGGCGCCGACCTTCGCGATGATGCCACCGGGCCAGGCCGCCATGATCTCGGTGCAGAAGCGCCCGCTCCCCGCGATGAGCATCGGATGTGCGCTCATCGCGTCGCGGACCCGCTGCGCCGCAGCGTCGGTCGATCCGGCGAGGCGCGCATAGCTGAGCGCCATCCCGTCGAGCGGCAGGCCGAAGCAGACCGCCGTGCAGCCATCGACACCGAAGCGCATCCCACTTCGTGGGACACCGGTCCACCGCTCGACCTCGGCGATCATGCGTTCCTGCACCGGATGGCCCAGGCGCTCGTAGCCGCGCGTGTCCCACCCGCGGTGCCGAGCCAGCGCGAGCATCGCGGCGTGCTTGCCGGAGCAGTTGCTCCACCGGGGGGTGAGCGGGTGACCGGTGCGCACAACCATCTCCGCGACCGCGGCGCCGAGCGGCGGGTGCGGCCCGCAGGCGAGCTCGTCCTCCGTCGCGCCGATCTTTGCGAGGAACCGGCTCGCGACATCGAGATGCACCCGCTCGCTCGAATGCGAGGCGCAGGCCAGCGCGAGATCCTCGCTGCCGAGTCCGAACGCCTCGGCGGCGCCGTCGGCGAGGAGGGGGATCGTCTGGAACGGCTTCGCCGCGGAGCGCCAGAACGTCACGAGCGACGGGTCGCCGGCGGCGGCGCGGAGCCGGCCGCTCTCGTCCACGACCGCGGCGGACACGCGGTGTACCGACTCGACCAGATCGCCGCGCGTGGACTCCACCCGGAAGTCGCTCATGGCAGGGGAAGATAACCGCCATTAGGTTCCGCCCCCATGGCCGATTCCTCGACGAGATGCGGCATCTGCGCCGTGGTTTTCCTCCTCGCAGCGGCAGGTCCACTCGCCGCGCAGGGATCCCCGTACATTCCGCTCGACGATCCGTCGCTCCCGCTCCTCGAGCATCTCATCGCCCGCGGCGACGTCGACGACCCCTCACCGATGCTCCGGCCCCTCCGGCGGATCGACGCGGTGGACGCGCTCGCGCGAGCGGATACGCAGCCGGGCACCCGGAGCGGCGCGCTGATCGCGAGTCTCCGCCGGCAGTACGCGGAGCCCGGGGTCGAGACCTGGTGGCGCGCCGGAGTGCGCGGCGGCGTACAGGCGTACACGACTCCGCGCCGGGACCCCCTGCACCCGGCCGGCGACGACGGCGTATCCCCCTACGCGGAGCTCTCGCTGCTGGCGGGCTTCGGCCCCTTCGTCGCGGCAACGCGGCCGGCGGTGGAACCGAGGGTCACGGACGACCCCGACTGGCCGGGCCGACGCAACGTCGATATCGCCGGACGGCTCCTGGAGGGCTACCTCAGCGGGCAGTTCAAGTACTTCCGGTTCCTCTACGGTCAGCTCGATCACAACTGGGGGCCGACCGGCCTCCCCGGCATTCCGCTGTCGAACTACGGCTACGAGCGGCAGGGACTCTTCGTGGAGCTCGGCAACCGGACGGTCCGCCTTTCGGCCCTGGCGACGGATCTTCGCGATGGGCCGGACACGGCGGGACAGCTCAATCACCGGTACTACTTCCTGCATCGACTGGCGGTCCGGTTCTCCGATCGCTTCGAGCTGGCCGCGTGGGAGGGGAATGTCCTGGCGGGCGCCGACCGGAACTTCGAGACGCGCTACCGGAACCCGCTGTCCTTCGGTTACCTCGCGAACACCGTCGGCCTCGGCGACCGCGGCAACGAGATCCTGGGGCTGGACGTGACGTGGCGCGCGCGCCGCGGCATGGCGCTCGAGGCTCAGCTCGCCGTCGACGACTTCTGGTACCAGGACCGCGACCAGAACCGCGACCGCTGGGCGCTCACCGTCGGCGCCCGCGGTCCTGCCCCGGCAGGAGCCTCCTGGCAGGTCCTTTATTCCCAGGTTTCGTCGCTCGCACTCCGCGCGTTCAACAATGCCGAGAATTTCACGGATGCGGGGGTGGGACTCGGACGGAACTTCAGCGACAACGACCAACTCACGCTCCGGCTTGCAGTTCCGGTGCGCACCTCATGGGTTTTCTCACCGGAGTTGACGCTGTTCAGGCAAGGCGAGGGACGGATCGAGGATCCGTATCCGGTCCAGCCGGAACTCGCCGGGACGCCGGCGCTCTTCATCGGTACGGTGGAGCGCACCCTCCGAGCGGGCCTGGGCGTCAGCGGCCGCGAGGGACCGCTCGAGCTGCGCGGGGATGCCGGCCTCCATCACGTCTCGAACGCCGGGCATATCGAGGGCGTCGGCGAGACTCGCTTCGAGGCGCGCGTGCAGGCCACGATCGGCATCGGGCGGTGGGGGGAGATCGGAGAATAACGCCTTGCACGCCCCGCTCCGCCTTGCTAAACTCCCGCCTCCCGAAGATCGGGCGATTAGCTCAGCTGGTTAGAGCGCGCGCCTCACATGCGCGAGGTCGGGGGTTCGATCCCCTCATCGCCCATTCCGCCCCGCCGCTCGCGGGGCTTCTTCTTTCCTAGTCGCTCACCGGCAGCAAGCGGATCGTCGCCGCTTCCGTGTCTCCCTCCTGGCATCCACCTTCGATGGCCGCAACCCCGCGCGGCACGTTTCCGAGACTGAATCCCTCGAGAGCGGCCGTGACGCCGAGCAGGCCACAGGCCCCGGTGTCGGCAGTCCTCGGCGGCCCGACGACGATCGTGTAGCGCCCTTCTCCGTCCGTGATCGCGCTCCCGAGCCGGTGGCCCGGCTCGTTCCAGGCTGCGAACGGCATTCGGACCCGCAATTCGACGTGGGCCCCCGGGAGCGGCGCGCCAGTCGGATCCGACACGACCGCTCCCCGCACAACGAGGGTATCCTCTCCCGGCTCGACAAAGCAGCTCGTTAGGAGCAGGACGATGGCACTGCGGATCGGACGCGTCATGAATCCTCCGGGACCCAGGTGAGGCCAGCAATGTCTCCCGCTCGGTCCCCAAGTCATGCCGTCGGCCGCCCAAGCCATCGTCAAGTGACCCCGCCCGACACGCGCTGCCGGGCCTTCGGCCTCCAGGTCCGGGGGTAAAGAAATGCTCACGCTGCGTCCACCGGCGCTTCACCAGCGGAGCTGCATCGTGTGCAGACGACACGCGGAGCGTGGGCAGGGCTGCGGCGCTCCCGAGCCGGAAAGCCAAGGCATCGCAGGGAGTCGCAATGGCGACGGGCATCCCGTTCACGGCCGACGAGTTCTTCGGCGTCTTCGCGCGCTACAACACCGAAACGTGGCCGGCGTCGCTCGTGCTTGCCGCGGCGGGATGGGCCGTCGTCCTCCTCGCCGCCCTGGGGCGACGCCACGCGGGCCGGATCGCGGCGGCGTGGCTCGCCCTGCTCTGGCTCTGGATGGGCGTCGTGTACCACCTGATCTACTTCCGTTCGATCAATCCGATCGCCGCGGCGTTCGGCGCCGCGTTCATCCTTCAGGCAGCGCTGCTGTTCCGGACGGCGCTGCGCGGTGAACTCCGGTTCACCGGCTCGCTCGAGGAGCGCGGAGACTGGGGCACGGTCGTGCTCTTCTACGGCCTGCTGGTCTACCCCTGGATCGGAACCGCTCTCGGACATCGATACCCGGCTGCGCCGACTTTCGGCGTTCCCTGCCCGACGACGATCTACACACTCGGCCTCCTGCTGTGGAGTTCGGGGCGAATCCCGGTATCCCTCCTGATCGTCCCGACGGCCTGGACCATCATCGCTGCTTCGGCGACCGTCCTGTTCGGCGTCTGGCAGGACCTCGGCCTTCCCGTGGCGATGCTCGTGACGATCGTCGTCGCCGTCCGTCGCTCGAGAACGCGCTCGGCGGACGACCGCGTGCTTGCCGGGCCGGCTCCCGGGCCGCGGCACCGGCCCGCGTAGCGCAGCCCTCTCCTATTGACTTCCGACAGAAGAGGCGGCATCGTGCTGTAGACTTCCGACAGGAACAGCCGATGCCGCCGCACCCGACCGCCGACGTCCTGCGCGGGACACTCGACCTCCTCATCCTGCGCACGCTCGCCCTGGAGCCGATGCACGGCTGGGGCATCAGCCAGCGCATCCAGCAGGTCTCGCGCGGAACGCTCGACGTCAACCAGGGCTCGCTCTACCCTGCCCTGCAGCGCCTCGAGCGCCAGCGCTTCATCCGCGCCGAGTGGCGGACGACGGAGAACAACCGGCGCGCCCGCTACTACGAGCTCACCGCCGCCGGCCGCCGCCAGCTCGCCGCCGAGGTCTCGCACTGGGAGCGGCTCTCCGACGCGGTGAACCTCGTGCTGCGCACCGCCGAGTAGGACCCCCCGGACCGGCAAGCGTCGCCGGGCCGCGGCGTCTGGCGCCCGCGTCGCCGCGGCC
>JBLNHD010000296.1:0-8587 GCA_050268825.1 Gemmatimonadota bacterium | reverse complement strand
GCTGCTCTTCACGTTCCTCGACCTGACGCCACTCAACATCTACTCGCAGGTCGGGCTCATCACGCTCGTGGGGCTGATCGCGAAGCACGGCATCCTCGTGGTCGAGTTCGCGAACACGTTGCAGAAGCGCGGGTTCGCCAAGGCCGCGGCGCTCCGCGAATCGGCGCTCACGCGCCTCCGCCCGGTGCTCATGACGTCGTTCGCCACGGTGTTCGGGCACCTGCCGCTGGTGTTCGTGTCGGGCCCGGGCGCCGAGGCGCGCAACAGCATCGGCATCGTGCTCGTCGCCGGCATGACGGTCGGCGCAGTCTTCACCCTGTTCGTCGTGCCCGTGCTCTACTCGCTCATTGCGGCGGAGCACCAGCCGGAAGAGGCCGACGTTCCCGTTCCGGCAGAAGCCGAGGTGGTGTACGCATGAACCTGAGAACCGCAGTACTCGTGGGCGCGGCCTTCGCCGCCGCGCCCGATGCCGTGTGGGCGCAGGACCACCTCGGGCGCAGCGGCTCGACCGCGCCGGTGGCCTTCTGGCAGTCGGTGGGCGACACCACGCTCACGCGCCTCGTGCGTGAGGCGCTCGACGCGAACGGTGATGTCCGGGCAGCCGCGGCGCGCGTGGACCAGGCTCGCGCGGTGCGCACCGGCGCCGCACTCGATCTCGCGCCGACGGTCACCGCCGTCGCCGCCTACTCGCGCCAGCGGCTGCCACTCGCGGCGGTTCCCGGCAGCACCGAGCGGGGACCCGACTACGACTACTGGGATGCGGGCGTCGAGGCGAGCTGGGAGCTCGACCTCTTCGGTCGGCTGCGCGGCGGACTGCGGGGGCGGAACGCCCTCGTCGGCTCGTCCGAAGCGGAGGAGGAGGACGTCCAGCTCCTCGTGACGGCGGAAGTGGCGCGCAGCTACGTCGCGCTCCGGGGCCTGCAGGCGCAGCTCGGCGTGGCCCGGGAGAACGCGGCCAACCAGGAGCGTACGCTCGGCCTCACGCAACGTCGGCTCGAGGCCGGGCGCGGCAACGAGCTCGACACCGAGCGCGCGCGGGCGCAGCTCGAGCTGACGCAGGCGGCCGCGCTCGACCTCGAGGCGCGCGTCACGGAGGAGCAGTATCGGATCGCGGTGCTGACGGGCCGGGAGCCCGACACGGTGGCGGCCGAGCTGGCGGCCGCGCAGCCGTTCCCCGAGCTGCCCGAGCTCGATGCACCGGCCACGATCGATCAGCTCGTGCGTCGCCGGCCCGACGTGGTGAGCGCGGAGCGACAGGCAATCGCCGCATCGGCGTTCCTTGGGGCGGCGAAGGCCGACTATCTCCCCCGCGTGTCGATCGTGGGCGGCATCGGGGCGTCCTCGAACGACTTCGACCGTCTCGGCGGCACGGGGACGTCGCGGTTCTCGGTGGGGCCCGTGGTCTCGTGGCCGCTGCTCAACCTCGGTCGGGTGCGCGCGAACGAGAACGTCGCCGCCGCCGAGCGGGATGCGGCGGAGGCGCGGTACGAGCAGACCGTGCGCCGGGCGGGGGAGGAAATCAGGAGCGCCGTCGTGCGGTATCGGTCGGCGCGCGGCCGCCTCACACATCTCGAGGCCGCGGCGGCCGCAAGCCGCCGCGCCTCGGAGCTCGCACGGCTCCGGTTCGAAAGCGGCGCGGCGGACTTCCTTCAGGTGCTCGACGCCGACCGCTCGCGCCTTGCCGCCGAGGAGCAGCTCGCCCGGGGCCGGTCGGACGCCGGCGCCCTGCTCGTGACGCTGTACCGCGCCTTCGGCGCGGAGTGGCCCGCGCAGTAGCAGATGGCCCGCTCGGGCGCCGGCACGGTGCTGCCGGCGTCCCGAGTTCGGGCGCACGATTCGGGTAGTCCCTCGTCCCGGCGTTGCGGAGATTGTGCCATCGATCCGCGGCCAGTCACCCGACGAGGAGACCCCGATGCACCGCCCCATCGACCCCGCTATTCTCTATTTCGGCACGCCCGTCGTGCTCGTCAGCTCCGCGAATCCGGACGGCTCGGCCAACCTGGCGCCGATGTCGAGCGCCTGGTGGCTGGGCCGGAGCTGCATGCTCGGCTTCGGCGCCCGGTCGCATACGCCGGCCAACATCCAGCGCACCGGCGAGTGCGTGCTCAATCTCCCATCGGTGGATCAGGTGGCGGCGGTGGACCGGCTCGCGCGCACGACGGGCTCCGACCCGGTCCCTGAGTGGAAGGCGCAGAACGGCTATCGGCATGTGCGCGACAAGTTCGGGCTGGCCGGGTTCACGCCGATCGCGAGCGAGCTGGTGGCTCCTCCTCGCGCGGCGGAGTGCCCGATCCATCTCGAAGCCGTGCTGGAGGCGGTGCATCCGCTCGCCGTGCGGGATGCCGAGCGCCGGGGGCGCTCGATTGCGCTCGAGCTGCGGATCGTCCGGATCCACGCCGCGGAATCGGTCCGGATGGCGGGCCACCGGGACCGGATCGATCCCGATCGGTGGCGGCCGCTCATGATGAGCTTTCAGCACTTCTACGGCCTGGGCGAGCGGGTGCACCCGTCCACGCTCTCGGCGATTCCCGAATCGGCCTACCGCCCTGCCCCGGTACCGGCCCCGACGCTGGAGCGCTCCGCATGAAGCAGACGCTCGAGGATACCTGCTGGAACGCGGTGATCGAGCGCGACGGCGCGCTCGACGGCACGTTCGTCTTCGCGGTGCGCACCACGGGCATCTACTGCCGTCCGAGCTGCCCGTCGCGCCGGCCGCTCCGGAAGAACGTGGAGTTCTTCGCCGCGCCGGGGGATGCGGCCGCCGCCGGGTATCGCGCCTGCCGGCGCTGCGAGCCGAACGCTGCCGAGACTGCCGCCGAGCGCGCGGTGGCGAAGGCGCGGGCGTACCTGGATGCCCACGTCGGCGAGCCGGTGCCGCTTGGCGTCCTCGCGCGCGAAGCGAGGATGAGCCCGCACCACCTCCAGCGCACCTTCAAGCGCAGGGTCGGCGTTTCGCCGGCCCAGTACGCCTCGGCGCTCCGGGCAGAGCGGCTCAAGGAGGAACTCCGCTCGGGCGCGACGGTGAGCCGGGCCAGCTACGACGCCGGGTACGGCGCGAGCAGCCGAGTCTACGATGCGGCGGAGCGGCAGCTGGGCATGACGCCGGCCGCGTATCGCCGGGGAGGACAGGGTGTTCGAATCCGCTTCGCGACCGCGCCGACCGAATTCGGAACGCTCCTGGTGGCGGCCACCGACCGCGGCGTATGCTCCGTGATGCTCGGCGACGACGCGGTTGCGCTGGAGGAAGCGCTGGAGGCGGAGTTCTCGAAGGCCGAGCTGTTGCGCGCCACCGGCGGGATGGATCGCGACGAGGACCTCCGCGGCTGGCTCGCCTCGATCACGGAGCACCTCCGGGGAACCACTCGCGACCTCGAGATCGCGCTCGACGTCGGCGGGACGCCCCTGCAGCAGCGCGTCTGGAATGCGCTCCGGCGGATTCCCTACGGTGAAACGCGCTCGTATGCGGAGCTCGCCGCCGCAGCCGGTGCCCCGCGCGCCATCCGCGCCGTCGCGTCCGCCTGTGCGAAGAATCCGGTGGCCCTGGTGGTGCCGTGCCATCGTGCCGTGCGGAAGGGAGGCGGGCTCGGCGGGTATCGCTGGGGATTGGAACGGAAGGCCCGGCTGCTGGCGCACGAGCAGGGAATCGTGGTCCGCCGGGTGGAACGGGTGTGATCCCACGGGTCGCGAACTCCGAGCGGACTTCGCGACCCGCGGTGCGCTCTCGATCAATGCCGCAGCGTCATCCGCTGCAGCTCAGTGTCCGTGACCCGTGTTCTTGTGGTGCTTGCAGGTGCCGGCCGGATTGAACTGGGCGAACATCCCCGCCGGGTTCTCCTTGTAGAGCCAGACGTGCAGGTCGTAGTGCGGCTCGAAATGGTGCGCCTCGTCGGTCGCGGTCGCAGGGTCGTCCACCATCCGGTTGTAGGCATGGCCCTGGAACGTCGGCGGCGCCGTATGCCCGGCGGCTTCCCACGCCTTCAGGAAGACCAGATTCTCGACCGCGACCAGCTGCAGGCTGCCGTCGGCCTGCGGCTCATAGATGAGAACGGCCGGCTTCCGGAAATCGGTGTGCGTGCCGTTGCCGTCCACACGCGGGTTGGGCGGACCGGTGATGCCGAGCAGATCGGGGCGGAAGAAGTGGATCCCCATCGTACCGGTCTCGGCGGAGAGGCCCATCATCTCGGCCGACTCGCAGACGTTACCCGGGTCCCGTACATAACCATCCGCGACGGCCGTATCGACGCTCTGGTAGCGCATCGTGAGTGTCCGGACCTCGTCGAGCGTCGGCTCACCGGCCGGGCCTGCGGCTCCCTGCGCGGCCAGGGGGCCGGCAAGCGACGCCACGGCGAGCAGCGGGGCCGCTGCCATCCATGCTCTCATCGTGCATCTCCTTCGATGGGTCGTGGGGGTACTGGCACCAGACGGATTTACCGCGCGGTGCGCGACGGCGCCAGTGGGAGACTCAGGCGGGACAGGGGAGCGGGAGGCCTTCGTAGCGCTCGCCGCGGCGAAGCGTGACGACGAGCGGATCGACGGTGGCTCCGCCTTCGCCGAAGGTCAGGGTCACCGATTCGCCTCCGATGCCGATCGAATGAAACCCGGACACGCGACCCGGCTCGGAATGGCCTTCACCCGGGGCGCGGTAGCGAAAATCGCCTGCGACCGAGAAGCGGCCCTCCTCGTCCAGGATCGCAGGCTCGTCCGATACGAAGTAGTCGCCGCACCCGAGCGCGATGTCGAGGCCGGCGTGGGTGGCAAGGAGCTCCATGGTCAGGTCGGACGCGCCGAACTGGCCGACGAGGACGTTCTCATCGGGCCCGGCGGGTCCGCCGCTGCAGCCGGCGCCGAGGCCGAGGAGCGCGGCAGTCACGAGTGCGCGTCGGAATGAGGGCATGAGGATCAGTTCCGGGGACGTCCGAATGGGCACAGGCTGCACCGCTCGCCGCCGCGGCTTCCCGCTCGACTAGCCGAGGGAGCCGATCGGAAGACGCACGCAGGCGCGCGCGCCCCGCCCGCCCGGCCGCGGCCCGAGCGAGATCTGCCCCCCATGCGCCTCGGCGATCTGCCGGCTGAGCGCGAGCCCGATCCCGGTGCCACCGGGCTTCGTGGTGAAGAACGGGACGAAGAGGTTGCTCGTTTCCGAGATCCCCGGCCCGTCGTCGTCCACGGTCACCTCGACCGACCCACCGACTGCGGACCACCCGACCTCCACCGTCCCGCCGGCATCGCGCACGGCGTCCACCGCATTGCGCACCAGGTTGATGAGGAGCTGGTCGAGCTGGTCGCCGTCGGCGGCGATCGTGATACCGGGTCCCGGAACGACGCGTACGGCGAGGCGCGTCTCGAGCGCCGCGACCCGGCGCACCCAATCCTCCACCGCAACGCGCGCGATCCGCGGCCGCGGCAGTCGCGCGAGCGTGGCGTAGGCCCCGAGGAAGCGCGCGAGCGATTCGGCGCGCCCGGCAATGACGTCGAGGCCGCCGCGCAGGTCGTCCTCCCAATCGGGAGGCCGCACGTCTCGCGCGGCAAGCGTGCGCAGGCTGCCGGCGATGCTCTTGATGGGGGCGAGCGAATTGTTGATCTCGTGGCCGAGCACGCTGACGAGGCGCTGCCACGCGGCGCGCTCCTCGGCGCGCAGCGCGCGACCCACGTCCGTCAGGACCACGAGCGTGTGCGGCAGCCCCTCCTGCCGGAATACGCTCCGGCGCACTTCCCACCGGCTCGTCGCTCCCGGAAAGGTCATGTCGGTGATTCTCGGCGCCTCGCCGTGCAGCGCGTCCGCGAGGCCGAGCTCGACGGCGGGCTCGCCGAGCACCTCGGATGCCGCGCGTCCGAGCACGGCCTCGCCGGCGCGGTTCACGAGGCGGAGGCGCGCGTTGGCATCGAACGCAAAGACCGCCACGTCGATCTCCTCCGTGACCCGCCGCACGAGGGCATCGGCCTCGATGCCCTCGAGGCGGCGGCGGCGCATCATGTCGGCGAGCGCGTTGACCTCGTAGTAGGCGAGCCCGAGGGCATCGTCCGGACGGGCCGCACGGCCGCGCGTACTGAAGTCCCCCTCACGAATCGCGGCGAGCAGGTTGGCCAGTGTCTGGATCGGGCGAACCGCGTACTCGCGAACGATGACCGCGCCGAGCAGCCACGCGCCGAGCACCACGAGCGTGAAGGTGAGACGGAGGCGGAACGAATGCGGCTCGATCCAGAGGAGGCCCAGCGCGACGAGCACCGCCGGCGCGCCGGTCCAGAGGAGGAGCCGGAAGATCCTCGGCTCGAACCGTGAGGAGCGTCGCGGCTCCCCGCTAGAGCCCATGGCGGCTCAGGCGGCGGTAGAGCGCACTGCGGCTCAGGCCAAGGTCGCGGGCGGCGAGGCTCACGTTCCCGTCGTGGCGCTGGAGCGCCTTCCGGATGAGCACGGCTTCGACCTCTTCGAGCGTCATGTCGTCGAGCGATGCGGCCGGGGCCGCATCGCGGCGCAGTCCGAGGTCGGCGGCGGTGATGTTGTCGCCGGCCGCCATGAGCACCGCGCGCTCGAGCACGTGGTCCAGCTCGCGGACGTTGCCGGGCCAGGACCAGGCGCGGAGCGCGGCTAGGGCGTCCGCCGAGAAGCGGAGCCCGCTCTTGCGGTACCGCGCGGCATAGCGCGCGAGGAAGAGCGCGGCGAGCTCGGGGATGTCCTCCGCCCGGTCGCGGAGCGGCGGGAGGCGGACTTCGATGGTGTTGAGCCGGAAAAGCAGGTCTTCGCGGAAGCGCCCGGCCGCGACTTCGGCGCGAAGGTCGGCGTTCGTGGCGGCGAGCACGCGCACGTCGGCGTGCTGCGTCCGCGAGCTGCCGACCCGCTCGAACTCGCCGGTCTGCAGCACGCGGAGCAGGCGGCTCTGCTGGGAGAGGGAGAGATTCCCGATCTCGTCGAGGAAGAGGGTGCCGCCATCGGCCATCTCGAACCGGCCGATGCGGTCTCCCTTGGCATCGGTGAAGGCGCCCTTCACATGGCCGAAGAGCTCGCTCTCGAATACGCCCTCGGAAAGGCCGCCGACGTTCACCACCACGAGGGGGCGGCCGGCGCGGGGGGAGGCCGCGTGGATCCAGCGGGCCAGGACCTCCTTGCCGGTGCCGTGCTCGCCCGTGATCAGGATGTTCGCGTCCGAGGGCGCGACGCGCTCGACGAGCCGCACCACGGGCTGCATCGCCGGCGAACTCGCGACGAGCGGCTGGGCGCCATCGGCCTGGAGGAGATGATTCGCGCTCTCGAGGCGTTGTCCCCGGCGCAGCGCCTGGCCAAGCTCCACCTGGGTCCGGAGGGTGGCCAGGAGGCGCACGTTGTCCCAGGGCTTCTCGACGAAGTCGCGGGCGCCGCGCCGCATGGCCTCGACCGCCTTGTCCACGCTGCCCCACGCGGTCATCACGATCACGGGAAGCGTCGGGTCGAGCGCGAGCAGCTCGGGCAGCAGCTCGAGTCCCTCCCGCCCCGACGTGGTGTCGCGGTCGTAGTTCATGTCCATCAGCACCGCATCGAACTCTTCGCGTCCCGCAAGCGCCAGGATCGCGCCCGGCGAGGCAGCGGTGGTGGTGCGATACCCTTCCCCCTTGAGGAGCAGGCGCAGGGCTTCGAGGATGTCGGGCTGGTCGTCTGCGACGAGGATCCGGGGAGATTCGGTCACGGGCGCCCCTGCAGGGATGGATCGCGGCAACGAGACCGAAAGGGGAAGGCTATACCGCGGCCCGGTCCGGGACGCCCCCGCTCACCACCCACCCGTCCTTCAGCTCGATGACGCGGTTGCCGTACGCCGCGTTCTCGGCGGAATGGCTCACCTGCACGATGGTGGTGCCTTCACGGTTGACCTTCCGGAACATCTCCATGATCTCGCGGGCCTGCGAGGAATGCAAATTTCCCGTCGGCTCGTCCGCGAGGAGGAGGCTCGGGCGGCCGATGAGTGCGCGGGCAATGCCGACCAGCTGCTGCTGCCCGCCGGAGAGCTGGCCCGGGTAGAGGTCCTTCTTGGCGACGATCCCGAAGCGGTCCAGCGTGTCGGCCACGAGCGCGGCGCGCTCGGATGCCTTCACGTTCCGGTACGACAGCGGCACGTCGAGGTTCTCCGCGACGGTGAGGTCGTCGAGGAGGTGGTACTGCTGGAAGACGACGCCGATCCGCTCGCGCCCGAGCGCCTGCCGGCGCTTCGGCTGGAGGGCGTGGATCGGCTCGCCATCGAGATGGTACTCGCCGGCCCAGTCGGCATCGAGGAGGCCGAGCACGGCGAGGAGCGTGGATTTCCCGGCGCCGGACGGCCCCATCACGGTCACGAATTCACCGCGCTCGACGTCGATGTTGACCTGGCGCAGGAGGTAATGGAACGCGCCGGCCGACGGGACGCGCTTCTCGAGGTTGCGGAGGCGGAGGAGGGGCATTATTCGCTCACGGGCGCAGCGACGCGCCGCACCGGGTTCCAGGCGTACAAGTGCTCCATGACGGCTCACTCCTCCCTGAGCGCGACGTTCGGATCGACCCGCGTGGCGCGGAGCGCAGGCACGAACGTGGCGACGAGCGCCACGAGTCCGAGCGCCAGGGTCACGAGCGCGAAGGTGACGGGGT
>JBLNHD010000295.1:0-5447 GCA_050268825.1 Gemmatimonadota bacterium | reverse complement strand
CGACGAAGCGCCCGGTCCCGGTTCGATGCTACTCGGCCCTGCAAGAAAAGGCCGCCCGACTCCGGACGGCCGATCTGCGACGGAATGGAGCGTACCGGGCTCGAACCGGTGACCCCCTGCTTGCAAAGCAGGTGCTCTCCCAACTGAGCTAACGCCCCGCGCGCTCCAAGCTAATCAGCGAACGGTCCCGGCGGCACCGCCGGCGTCAGAGCAGCTCGAGCTCGGGAGACCCCGTGCCCGCGACCCGTGCCTCTGCGATGAGCTCGGGTCCGTCGTTGGCGGGGACGTTGACCGCCGTAGAAACCGGGGTGGCCACGAGCAGATCGTCCGGCGCCGGCACCAGCATCCGGACCACTGCCGAAACCGGGTTCGTGCAGTCGAGCCAGGCGGGGCGGTCCGGCGGTGCGATGATCGCCGGCATGCGGTCGTGCACCGGCCGCAGCGTCGCGTTGCAGCTCGTGGTGATGATGGTGCAGGTCTCGATCGGTTCGCCGTCCGGGGAAATCCATTGCTCCCAGAGGCCGGCGAACGTGATGAGCCCGCCGTCAGCCCGCCGGAACCAGAACGGCTGCTTCGGGCCCTTTCCCTTCCCCTGCCACTCGTAGAACCCATCGGCCAGCACGAGGCAGCGGCGCTTCGCGAATGCCTGCCGAAACGCCGGCTTCTCGAGCAGCGTTTCCGCGCGGGCGTTGATCATCCGGTTCCCGATCGCGGGATCCTTTGCCCAGGACGGAATGAGCCCCCAGCGCAGCTCCACCGGACGCGCCTCGCCATCCTCCTGGCGCACCGCCCAGACCGGCTGGGTCGGTGCGATGTTGAAGCGCGGGTGCGTGGGGAGGCGCTTCGTCCATCCCCACTCGATCGAGACGAGCTCGCCGTCGATGCGCAGCGTGAAGCGGCCGCACATGGGTCAGCGGATCGCCGCCTCGATCCGGCCCGCACCCGCCTCGACCACCCCGCAGGCGATCGGGCTTCCGGCGTTGCCGGAGGGCTGGCTCTGGTAGTCGTCGCTTCCGGCGTGGACGATCACCGCGGCTCCGTCGGCGTCGAGGAGCGGAAGCTCACCGCGCAACGACCCGGCAGCGGTGGTTCCCTCGATGACGCCCGAGCTGTCGGCGCCGACCTCGAGATTCGGAAGATCGCCTGCATGCGGCCCCTGCGGGTTGGCGGAGCCGTGCTGCCGCGTTCCCGGATTCCAGTGACTCCCCGCGGAGTCGAACGTCGGCGGATTGCAGCGACCGGCCGTGTGGAGGTGCAGGCCGTGCGGGCCCGGCGCGAGTCCCGCGAGCCTTCCGGAAACGGCAAGGCCGATCCCGGCGTCCTTGAGCGTCAGCGTGCCGAGCTCGCGGCCCTCCGCATTGCGGACGACCGCGATCGCCGAGTCGGCCACGGCCGGCGTGGATGGCGGGGCCTGCCGGGGAGTGCTCAAGGCGCCGGCGTCGGTGCGATCGCCGTCGGGAGAGCATGCCGCGGCCAAGGGGAGCAGCACGATGATGGCGGCACTGATACGAAGCATTCATCCTCCATGGCACGCCGGCCGCGCTCGGCCGGCTGTGCCCATCAGAGACGCCGCGAGCGACTCGGCTCGCGACAGGATACCTTCCGAATCCCTCGACGAGACCGACATGCCGAGCGATTACACGATCGACCAGGACGAGCGCCTCGTCCGCGTCACGGGAGACGGGCCGCTCTCCGATGCGGACCTGCTGGAGCAGCGCGTCCGGATCCGGG
Organism: Gemmatimonadota bacterium; assembly: GCA_050268825.1. GTDB lineage: Bacteria > Gemmatimonadota > Gemmatimonadetes > Gemmatimonadales > GWC2-71-9 > CAMLLJ01. The sequence goes on along the minus strand of JBLNHD010000295.1, from coordinate 3,716 downwards.
ACGACCCCGCCTTCCACCCCGGATATTCGTTTCTCGTCGACCTGCGCGCGGTGACGGAGGTCCTCCTCTCGGCGCAGGTCGTGGCGCGGCTCGCGCGCGACCCGCTCTCCGCGCCGGGAGCGCGGCGCGCCATCGTCGTTCCTCCGGCGGAGCCCGGGGCCTCGACGCCGCATCCGCTCGCGTTCGGCCTGGGTCGGGTCTTCCAGTCCATCGCCGCGCTGCGTGGTGAGGATGTCGAAGTGTTCACCGACCTGGGGCGCGCGGTCGCCTGGCTCCGCGGCGAGCCGCCCGCGCATCACTGAACGCCGGCCACATCCTTTCCCTGCGCAAAGACGATGTCCACAGGAATGTCGGCCGCCGCAAGGCGCGCCAGATCCTGTTCCAGGCCCGGGGTCATCCGCCCGTACTGCTCCATGAAAGCCACGACGCCGTCGTAGTCACCGTTGCCCTGGAGGGTGAGGATCCGCTCGGACAGCGCGTTCATCGCCTCCCGCATCCGCGCCGGATCGACACGGTACGTGCCGCTCGCCGAATCCCGCGCGAAGGCGCCGAGCTCCTGGAAGAAATTGAAGCGCGCCAGGTTGGCCCGCGCGTGGGCGCTCGAGGTGCCGAACCGGATGGACCGGAAGATGCCCGCGATGAAGGTGACGTAGTTGTCCTCGACGCGATTGTCCGGCAGCTCACCCTGCGTCGAGAGTGCGGTGACCATGTAGAGGCCCAGGACGTCCGCCTTCCCCTCCTCCAGCGCCCCGGCCTGCTCCTTGAGCGCCTCGCGCACGGTGCCGCGGCCGTTGATCGTGTTCTTGATGCCGAGACCGTGCGCCACTTCGTGGAACATGACGTTCTCGAAGAAGGCGTCGAAGTTGACGAGGCCGCGCTGGTCCTCGGCGATCAGCATGTTGGCGATCGGGACCAGGATCCGGTCGAACTTGGCGCGCATCGCGTTCTTGAGCTGCAGGCGGCGCGTCCCCTTGCGAAGCTGGACTTCCTCGTCGTTCGGAAGGTTGATGGCGATGGTCTTCGAGCCCGCGTTCGCGTCCCCGGCGTAGTAGAGCGCGTCATACGCATTGAGGTCCGAGTCGGTGCCCGGCCGCTCGCTCCGGTACGACGAGGGCACCGGAAGCCCGCGCTGCAGTGACGGGAGGAGCGCCGCATAACGCGCCAGGCGCTCGCTCCATTCCCGGTCCTTCACCAGCACGAAGGCCTCGTGCGCCGCCTTGTAGCCGTAGAGCGCATCCTCGTAGGTCTCGATCGGCCCGATCACGACCTCGAGCGTGTTGTCCTTCATGTCGAGCCAGGCCAGGTCGCTCTCCTGGTACCGGTCGTTCAGCAGCGCGTCGGCGCGCAGCTCGAGGTAGCGCCGGAGCCCCGGGGCCTCCGCGAGCGCGGCCGCCTCCTTGAGCTTCGCGGCGGCGGCCTGCACCGGCCCCGCGAAGGCCACATGGTACGGGACGGCTGCGAGCCGCCCGGCACTGTCGCGCCGCACCAGCGTGTACAGGCTCCGGAGCGAGTCGCCCGCGGCGCCGGCGGCAGCGGAGTCGAACTCGGCCTTGGTCATGTCGCGCGGATAGAAGTTCGCGCCTTCCGGCTTGGGACCGACGCCGGGCACGAACGGGGCGTTGCCATCGAGCCGATCCCAGGGGCCGTAATTGATGACGAGGTACTCCCGCATCGCCTGGTCGGTCACGGACCCGAGCAGGCTGTCGCGATTGCCGTAGGCTTCGGCCCAGAAGATCTCGTTCATCGCATCCGCGGCGTCGATCAGGAGCGGGAGCATTCGCCGCTCGGCATCACTCAGGCCGGAGAGATCCGGATCGAGACGGACGGTGGTGTACTGGGCGAGCTTGGCGGAGAGATCGGGTCCGGCGGGTGTCACACCGTTCTCCTCGTCATCGGGCGAACAGGCGGCAAGGGCAGCAAGGCAGGCCAGCAGGAAACAGGGGCGCAGCATGGCAGCTCATCTCCCTTCGCGGCGGCGTTCGATCTCCCGCATCATCACGGCGGCGGACGCTGGACAGAGATCCCGGTATTCGGTGGTGGAACGGATCGGCTCAGGCACGTCGCCGCGGTCCACGTGGCGGAACCCGAACCGGGAGAACCACCGCTCGGCGGTGGTCGTCAGGAGATAGACTTCCCGCACGCGATACGACGCGGCCTCGGCGAGGACGCGCTCCACCAGCGCCCGGCCGATCCCGGTGCCGCGCGATCCGAGGTCCACCGCCGCGGAGCGGAGGAGGCCGAACCCGTCGTGCACCTCGAGGCCGACCATGCCGGCCAGCCGCCCATCCTGCCAGGCGGTCAGGAACTGGGAAAGCGCCTCCCGGACGCCGTCGACCGGAAGCCGGGAATCGGTCAGGAGCGCCTCCATGGCCGGCAGGTCGGCAGGGCGGGCGGGGCGGATCTCGAGGCTCATGGGTACGGGCTTTGCTTTCGGTTGAGCGCGGGTGCGGGTGACGGCCTTGATCTTAGGGTGGTCCGGTCGCCATGGCGAGGGGGGGCGGTCGGACGCATCCGTCGAAGGGCGAGACAGTGCAACAACTTACACTCCGGTGCCCGGAATCCGCTTGTGCGGCACCACCCCGCTCGCTACTTTAAATCATTCTGTGACAAGGCGATGTGGGGTTCTGGCCCTCTCCTCACACTCTTTCTCGAGGGATCGTGGATACCGAGACGCTTCAGCATGTAGCGCTCTTCGACAAGTGCCGGCACTTCACCAAGGCGCGGGAAGTCGAGGCGGCGGGGCTCTACCCGTATTTCAAGCCGATCTCGGAATCCGAGGATACGGTCGTCACGATCGAGGGCCGGAAGCGCATCATGCTGGGGTCGAACAACTACCTCGGCCTGACGCATCATCCGAAGGTCCTCGAGGCCGCCACGCGTGCCCTGCACCGCTACGGCTCCGGCTGCACCGGCAGCCGGTTCCTGAACGGGACGCTCGATCTTCACGGCCAGCTCGAGAACGCCCTTGCCGAGTTCCTCGGCAAGGAGTCGTGCCTCGTCTTCTCCACCGGGTATAACGCGAACCTCGGCCTCATCAGCGGGCTGGTCGGCCGCGGCGACGTGGTCTTCCTCGACAAGCTCGACCACGCCTCGATCGTGGACGGCGCCAAGATGTCGTTCGGCGAGACCGAGCGCTTCAACCATGGCGATCTCGCCAATCTGGAGCGGAAGCTCGAGCGGAACGCCGGCAAGGCGTCGATGATCGTCGTGGACGGCGTGTACTCCATGGAAGGAGACATCGCCGACATCCCCGGCCTGTCGCGCGTGGCGCGCAAGTACGGCGCCGCGCTGGCCGTCGATGATGCCCACGCCCTGGGCGTGCTCGGCCCCGACGGCGACGGGACCGCCGCACACTTCGGCATGGTGGACGAGGTGGACATCATCGCCGGCACCTTCTCCAAGTCGCTGGCCTCGATCGGCGGGTTCGTGGCGGCGCCGGAGCAGGTCATCCATTACATCCGTCATCACAGCCGGCCGCTCATCTTCACGGCTTCCCTCCCGCCGTCGAATACCGCGGGCGTGCTCGCGGCACTCGAAGTGCTCCGCACCGAGGCCGATCGGCGCGAGCGCCTCTGGACCAATGCGCGCTATCTCCAGGACGGCTTCCGTTCGCTCGGATTCGAGATCGGCCCCACGGAAACTCCGATCGTCCCGGTCCTCATCGGACCGATGGAGAAGACGTTCATCATGTGGCGCCGCCTCTTCGACGCCGGGGT
>JBLNHD010000294.1:0-4929 GCA_050268825.1 Gemmatimonadota bacterium | reverse complement strand
AATCGATCGTGTATCGAAGCCTGTATCGAAGACTTCAGGGAGATAATTCGTGTTATCAAAATCAGTCCGTGTAACGTTTCTGCTGCTTTGTGTCTTTATTGCTTCGGCAAGCGCGCAGCAGCCCGTCTTTACACGGCGTGGTGGGCCCGGAGCTCCGGCTCCACCAGTGCGGCCTCCCGAAGGCGATGGCGGTCGAGCTCTTCAAGCCCTTCATCATCCACAAGCTGGTGGAGAAGGGCATCGCGGAGACGGTCAAGCGCGCCAAGAAGATCGTCGAGCGGGAGAGCCCCGAGGTCTACGGCATCCTGGAAGAGATCATCCAGGACCACCCGGTGCTGCTCAACCGCGCGCCGACGCTCCACCGCCTCGGCATCCAGGCGTTCGAGCCGGTGCTCGTCGAGGGGAAGGCCATCCGGATCCATCCGCTCGTCTGCGCGGCGTTCAACGCCGACTTCGACGGCGACCAGATGGCCGTGCACGTGCCGCTCTCGTTCGAGGCGCAGCTCGAGGCACGCCTCCTGATGATCAGCTCGAACAACATCCTCAAGCCGTCGGACGGGCGTCCGGTGGCGGAGCCGTCGCAGGACATGGTCCTCGGCAGCTACTTCCTGACGAAGCTGCCGGCGGGCTTCGAGGAGGAGCTGCGGAAGGCCGGCCTCCGGCGGACCGAGACCGAGGAGCGGCTCTGGAAGGATGCGAAGCACTACGGCTCGCTCGCGGAAATCGAGATGGCGCTTCTCACCGGCGCGATCTCCTTCCACACGGCCATCCACTTCTGGTACGTGCCGCCGCGTGAGGCGGTCGAGCCGGAGCCGCGGTGGCTCCGCACCACCGTGGGCCGCGTGCTGTTCAACAGCATCGTCCCGCGGAAGGTCGTGGCCGACCTCGGCTTCCGCGACCTGCTCATGAAGAAGAAGGAGCTCTCCGGGCTCGTCCTCGAGTCGTACCGCCGCGCCGGCCTCGCCGACACGGTCACGTTCCTCGACCGGCTCAAGGAGTTCGGCTTCCGCTTCGCCACGCAGGGCGGCGTCTCCATCGGCATCGAGGACCTCGAGATCCCGGCGGAGAAGACCGAGCTGCTCGAGGAGGCGGATGCGCGCGTCAAGCGGTTCCAGCGCGCGTACAATACCGGCCAGATCACCTTCGGCGAGCGCTACAACAAGGTGATCGACGCCTGGACCCACGCGAACAACGACGTGGCCGAGGCGATGGTCAGCGGGATGCGCGTGAGCAAGGGCGGGTTCAACCCGGTCTTCATGATGTTCGACTCGGGCTCCCGCGGCAGCCGCGACCAGATCCGTCAGCTGGCGGGCATGCGCGGCCTGATGGCCAAGCCGCAGAAGAAGCTCACCGGCGGCATCGGCGAGATCATCGAGAGCCCGATCCGCTCGAATTTCCGCGAGGGGCTCACGGTGCTCGAGTACTTCATCTCGACGCACGGCGCGCGAAAGGGCCTCGCGGACACGGCGCTCAAGACGGCGGACGCCGGCTACCTGACGCGCCGCCTCGTGGACGTGGCGCAGGACGTCACGATCACCGAGGAGGACTGCGGCACGGTGCTGGGCCTCGAGGTCTCCTCGCTCAAGGAGGGCGAGGACATCATCGAGCCGCTGCGCGAGCGCATCGTGGGCTCAGTGGCCGTGGACACGATCAAGGACCCGCACGAGCTCGACGAGCACGGCCAGCCGCGGGTCGTCGTCGAGGCGGGGGAGCTCATCACCGAGGAGTTCGCGGCCGCGATCGACGACGCCGGGATCGAGAAGGTGAACATCCGGTCGGTGCTGACGTGCGAGGCCCGCCGCGGGGTCTGCCGCATGTGCTACGGCCGCAACCTGGCCACGATGGAGATCGTGGACATGGGCGAGGCCGTCGGCATCCTGGCGGCGCAGTCGATCGGCGAGCCGGGCACGCAGCTGACGCTCCGCACGTTCCACATCGGCGGCACATCATCGCGCATTGCCGAAGAGGCGGAGCGCCGGGCGCGCGCCGACGGCCTGGTCCAGTACACCAGGGGCCTCGAGTACGCCGACGTGGATGTCGAATACGAGGACGGCACGAAGGGCTCGATCCGCGTGGTGCTCACGCGCGAGGACGAGTCCGCCACCGACGAGACGAAGGAAGGCATCCTCGTCGTCGATCCGAAGGACCACAAGCGGGTCATCAACCGCTTCCCGGTGCCGGAAGGCGCGCTGCTGCAGGTCCGCGAGGGCGACATGGTCCAGCGCGCGGATCCGCGCTTCTCCACACCGGGCCAGGAGCGTGGAACGATCCTCTATACCTGGGATCCGTACAACGACCCGAGCATCATCAAGACCGACGGCGAGCTCCGCTGGAAGGATCTCGTCCCGGGCGTCACGCTCCGCGAGGAGCTCGACGAAGGCACCGGGCTCCGGTCCATCGTCGTCATGGCGGACCCGGACCGCGAGCTCCATCCGTCGGTGCTGGTCTACATGCCGAACCGGAAGGACCCGCAGGAATACACGCTGGCGGAAGGGAGCCGCATCATCCTGGGCTCGCCGACCGACCAGGTGAGCCGCGCGATGGAAGTCCCGGACGCCGCGAACCCGTGGAGCACCAAGTTCCACGTGGACGAGCGGCCGATCAACGAGGCGTGGCCGTCGAAGACCAAGAAGGAGAGCAAGGACAAGACCGTCTTCCTCTCGCCGCCGATCAAGGTGCGGAAGGGCATCACCGTCACCAAGATCCCGCGCCAGGCGTACAAGACGCGCGACATCACGGGCGGCCTCCCGCGCATCGCGGAGCTGTTCGAGGCGCGGCGGCCGAAGGATCCCGCCACGATCTCCGAGATCGACGGCACGGTCAAGTTCGGCGAGATCAAGCGCGGCAAGCGCGAGATCTACGTCTACCCGATCGTCAAGGGAGAGGAGACGCCGGCCGAGGAGCCGCGGATCTACGAAGTGGCGGCGGGCAAGCACCTCCGCGTGCACGAGGGCGACCGCGTGCGCGCCGGCGACCGCCTCACCGAGGGCCCGGTCAACCCGCACGACATCCTGCTCATCAAGGGGCCGCGCGCGGTGCAGGAGTACCTGCTGAACGAGGTCCAGGAGGTCTACCGGCTCCAGGGTGTCCGCATCAGCGACAAGCACATCGGCGTGATCGTGCGCCAGATGCTGCAGAAGGTGCGCGTCACCGAGCCGGGCGACACCGACTTCCTCGAAGGCGAGACGGTGGACCGCCTCGTCTACAAGGAGGAGAACGAGCGGGTGGGGCGGAAGAAGGGGACCGAGGCCTCGTACGAGCCGGTGCTTCTCGGCATCACCAAGGCCTCGCTCACGACCCAGTCGTTCATCTCCGCGGCGTCGTTCCAGGAGACGACCCGGGTGCTCACCGATGCGGCCATCCGCGGCGCCAAGGACGACCTCCTCGGCCTCAAGGAGAACATCATCATCGGGCACCTGATCCCGGCGGGCAGCGGCATCTACCGCTACGCCGAGATCGACATCGAGCCGCCGGCGGGCTACGAGATGCCGGAGCCGGTGGCGGTGCCGGAGGAGCAGGCGGCGCCGGTGATGGTGCCGGCCGGCATGGACGACGAGCTGTAGTCCGAGCCGATGCAGCAGCCAGGCGCCCGGGACGAGTCCCGGGCGCCTGGGCATTTCAGGGAAACCAGGCGCCGTGCTTGACCTAACCCGGCACCGCCGCTAAGTTTGCAAGTCTCTCCCGGAACCGGTTCCGGGGCGCACGAGCCATTAGAGGATATGCCGACAATCAATCAGCTCATCCGGCACGGCCGGAAGCCCGTGCTGGCCAAGGACAAGGCGCCGGCGCTCAAGGGAAATCCCCTCAAGCGCGGGGTCTGCACGCGCGTGTACACCACCACCCCGAAGAAGCCGAACTCGGCGCTCCGGAAGGTTGCCCGCGTGCGGCTCACCAACGGCTTCGAGGTCACGGCCTACATCCCGGGTGAGGGCCATAACCTGCAGGAGCACTCGATCGTCCTGATCCGGGGCGGCCGCGTGAAGGACCTGCCGGGCGTCCGGTACCACATCGTCCGCGGCACCCTCGACTCGGCCGGCGTGAACGACCGCCGCCGCAGCCGCTCCAAGTACGGCGCGAAGCGCCCGAAGGAAGGCGCCGCCGCGGGCAAGGGAGGTAAGAAGTGAGCCGCCGCAACAAGGCCGTGAAGCGGCCGGTCCCGCCCGATCCGCGCTTCGACAGCCAGACGGTGTCGAAGTTCGTGAACAACCTGATGTACGAGGGAAAGAAGTCCCTCGCCGAGGGCACGTTCTACAAGGCGATGGACCTGATCGAGGAGCGCACCGGCCAGCCCGGCGTGGCGGTCTTCAAGCAGGCGGTCAACAACGCCAAGCCCACGGTCGAGGTGAAGAGCCGCCGGGTGGGTGGCGCCTCGCTGCAGGTGCCGGTCGAGGTCCGTCCGGAGCGCCGCGCGGCCCTGGCCATGCGCTGGCTGATCAGCTTTGCCCGCGCCCGGAACGAGAAGACGATGGCCGAGCGCCTGGCCGCCGAGCTGATCCTGGCCTCGAAGGGCGAGGGGAACACGATCAAGAAGAAGGACGATACCCACCGCATGGCCGAAGCCAACCGGGCCTTCGCGCACTATCGCTGGTAGGGTCGGATTCGAGGGTAGCAGGGCACGATCAGCCTCCCGCTGATCGTGCCTTTTTCTTGCCGCCACGTCGAAGTCGCGGAGGCAGGCGCCTTCGCGTCCGGAAGGACCAGGCTCGACCCCGGCTTGACATCCGGGAAGGAGCCGCTAACTTTGCAAGGCTTAACTGTTTCGGCGTTTTGAAACGGACAATCGGGTGACGTGACCGGCCCGGCCGGCTTACCTCTCGTCTTCCGACAACAACGCGTTTCCCGGCTCGGCCTCAGGGCTTCAGTGCGGGATCGTCCAGGGCGGATGCCCGGATGTGCGCGGAGCGATACCACCGCAGGGATGAGGCTCTC
>JBLNHD010000293.1:0-3971 GCA_050268825.1 Gemmatimonadota bacterium | reverse complement strand
TCGTGGTGCCGCTCATCTTCACGTCCATCAGCCTCGGCGTGGCCTCGCTGGGCGACCTCGGCAAGGTGGGCCGCATCGGCGGGAAAACGCTCGGCTTCTTCCTCGCCACCACCGGGCTCGCCGCGATCCTCGGCCTCTCGCTCGTGAACATCGTCCGGCCCGGCGAGTCGCTCGACGTCGAGACGCGGACGGCGCTGCTCGCCGAGTACGCCGACGAGGCCTCGGAGAAGCAGGCACAGGCGGAAACCAGCGGATTCGGCGTCAACACCTTCGTGAACATCATCCCGCGCAATCCGATCGATGCCGCCGCCCGCGGCGACATGCTCGCCGTGATCTTCACGGCCCTGGTCTTCGGCATTGCGCTCACCCGGATCGCCGCCGAGCGCGCGGCGCCGGTCATGCGCGTGCTCGAGGGCATCGGGGACGCCATCATGGTGGTGATCGACCTCGCCATGCACATCGCGCCCTTCGGCGTCTTCGGCCTGATCTTCTCGGTGACGGCGAAGTTCGGCTTCGAGGTGCTGCAGTCGCTCGCGCTCTACGTGATCATGGTGCTCGCGGCGCTCGTCTTCCACCAGTTCGTGATCCTCCCGACGCTGGCGCGCGTGCTGGCCGGCATCAACCCGATCACCTTCCTCAAGCGGGCGCGCGCCGTGATGATCACGGCATTCTCCACCTCGAGCTCCAACGCCACGATCCCGACCAACATGGAAGTGGCGCACCGCAACTTCGGCGTGCCGAAGCAGATCGCCGGCTTCGTGATTCCGCTCGGCGCCACCATGAACATGAACGGCACCGCCCTCTTCGAGGGCATGACCGTGCTCTTCCTGGCGCAGGTGTTCGGGCTCGATCTGACGCTCGTCCAGCAGGCGATGGTGGTCGGGATGTGCGTGATCACGGCGATCGGCGCGGCCGGGGTGCCCGGCGGCTCGATTCCGCTCCTGGTGATGGTGCTGATCATGGTGGGCATTCCCGGGGAGGGGATCGCGCTGATCCTGGGGGTGGACCGGATCCTCGACATGTCGCGCACCGTCCCGAACGTGACGGGCGACCTCCTCACGTCGATCGTCATCACGAAGAGCGAAGGACTTCCGCTCGACATGCCCACCGACGAACAGCTGCGCGCGATGGACGCCGCCTGAGCCGCCCTACGACGCCGGGGCCGCCACTGGCTCCGGCGCCGCTCCCTCCAGCGCGGTGACCAGCGTGGCCACCGTCGCATCCCCCGTGACATTGGTGACCGTCCGGAGCATGTCGAGGATCCGGTCCACGCCCAGGATGAGCGCGATGCCCGCGCTCGGGACGCCGACCGACTCGAGGATGATCACGAGCATGATGATCCCGACGCCGGGCACCGCCGCGGTGCCGATCGAGGCCATCACGGCCGTGAGCAGGATGGTGAGCTGCGCCACGAGCCCGAGCTCGATGCCCATCGCCTGGGCGATGAAGACCGACGCCACCGCCTGATAGAGCGCCGTGCCGTCCATGTTGATCGTCGCGCCGAGGGGGAGAACAAAGGACGAGATCTCCTCGGGAATGTCGAGCTCCTGCTCGCAGCGCTCCATCGTCACCGGCAGCGTGGCACCGCTCGAGCTCGTCGAGAACGCCACCAGCTGCGCCGGCGCGATGCCGGCGGCGAACCGGCGGATCGGCATCCGGGTCAGGAAGCGCAGGATGCCACCGTAGGTCAGCGTCATGTGGATGACCAGTCCCGCCACCACCACCGCGCAGTAGGCGCCGAGCGCGCCGATCAGCCGCAGGATCCTGCCGGGATCGTCTCCCGCCACCGACGTGATGGTCCCCGCCATGAGCGCGAAGACCCCGACCGGGGCGAAGAGCATGATCACGTCCACCAGGCGGATCACGACCTGGTTGACGCCCTCGATCACGTCGAGCAGCGGCTTCGACGTCTCCCGCGGAATCAGCACGATCCCGATGCCGACGAGCAGCGCGACGAACACGACCTGCAGCATGCGCCCGTTGTCCGAGGCCGCGGCGAAGAAGTTGTCCGGCACCACGTCCACGAGGATCTGCAGCGGGCCGCGTTCCTGTGCCTCGCTCGCGGCCGATTCGCGCGCGGTGGCATCCTCGGCATACGCGGCCTGCAGCTCGTTCCGCATGCCCTCGGGGACGAAGCGGCCCGGCCGGACGGCATTGACGAGCGCGAGCCCGATGACGATCGCGACCGCCGTCGTGGCGATGTAGATCGCGATGGTGCGCCCGCCGATGCGGGACAATGTGCGAAGGTCGCTCAGCGACGCGACGCCGGTGATGAGCGACGCGAGCACGAGCGGAACCGCGATGAGCTTGAGGGCGTTGAGGAAGACGGTACCGAAGGGGGCGATCCAGTCGGCGGTGAACCCGCTCCATCCCTGCGCTGCCGCGAGCACCCCGAAGAGGAGGCCCGCGGCGAGGCCGACGATGATCCGCCAGTGCAGCTTCCGGTGCCAGGGCTGGTCAGCCCTTTCCAACGAGGGCCTCCGACTTGGCCGCGATGCCGGCCAGCAGCTGGTCGTACGACGCGGTGAACTTCTTCACCCCTTCCTCCTCGAGCTCGCGCGTCATCTGCGCGAGATCGATTCCCGATTGCTGCAGCGCGGCGAGATCGCGATCGGCCCGCTCGATGGCCGCCCGGATCCGGACTTCGGGTTGCCCGTGGTCGCGGTAGGCATCGAAGGTCTCGGGGGGCAGCGTGTTCACGGTGTACGGCGCGATGAGCGCCTCGACGTAATACGTGTCGGGGTACTTCGGGTCCTTGGTGCTGGTGGAGGCCCAGAGGGGCCGCTGCAGCCGCGCGCCCTGCGCCGCGAGCGAGCGCCACCGCGCCGAGGCCATCGTCTCCTCGAAGAGCGCATAGGCCTTCGCCGCGTTGGCGATGGCGGTCCGGCCCCTGATGCCGTGCGGATCTCCCAGCTTGTCGAGCAGCGGATCGATCTTCGTATCCACCCGGCTCACGAAGAAGCTGGCGACCGAATTGATCCCGTCGATCGGCTCCCCTCTCGATACCCGCGCCTCGAGGCCCCGCAGGAAAGCCTCGATCACCTCCGCGTACCGCTCAACCGAGAAGAGGAGCGTGATGTTCACGCTCACGCCGGCCGCCGTGGCCCGCTCGATGGCCGGGAGGCCCGCCGCCGTCCCGGGGATCTTCACCAGCACGTTCGGCCGGTCCACCATGGTCCAGAGGCGCTGCGCCTCCTTCAGCGTGCCCTCGGTGTCGTTCGCGAGCGCCGGAGCGACCTCGATCGAGACGGTCCCGTCGCCGTTGGCCTCGCGCTCGGCGAGCGGCGCGAAGAGGTCGCAAGCGGCACGGATGTCCTCGATGGCAAAGGCGTCGAAGATCTCCGCGGTGGGCTTCCCCTCGTCGGCCAGGCGGCGCAGGTCGTCGTCGTAGAGCTGGCTCCCCGAGACCGCCTTCTCGAAGATCGTGGGATTCGACGTCATGCCGCGGAGCCCGTCCTCGGCGATCAGCCGCGCCAGCTCGCCCTCGGTGACGAGATCGCGGGTGATGTAGTCGTACCAGGGGCTCTGGCCGAGCTCGCCGAGCCGGATGAGGGGGTTGGTCACGATGCACTCCTTCCGAGCGTCCGCTTCACCGCCTCGGCTGCGGCGGCGGGCGTCAGCTTGAATTCCTTGAAGATGATCTCCGCCGGCGCGGAGGCGCCGAAGTGATCGATGGCGAGCATCTCGCCGGCCTCGGTGACCCACTTGAGCCACCCGAAGGGGCTCGCGGCCTCGATGCCGACGCGCGCGCGGATGGACGGCGGGAGCACCTCGTCGCGGTACGCCTGGTCCTGCTGGTCGAAGACATCCCACGACGGCATGCTCACGACGCGGGCGCGGATGCCCTCGTTCGCGAGGAGGTCGGCTGCTTCGAGCGCGACCGTCACTTCGCTCCCCGTCGCGATGAGGATCGCCTGCGGCCCGCCCTCCGGCTCGCGCAGGATGTACGCGCCGCGGCGCGTTCCCTCCGC
>JBLNHD010000292.1:0-4198 GCA_050268825.1 Gemmatimonadota bacterium | reverse complement strand
CTTTCGACAGTGGAGATCCGCGCTCCGCGCTATACCGGCCGGCCCGCGCGCACGCAGGACTCACTCGAGATCGATGCGGAGGAAGGCTCCGCGATCCGGTGGACGTTTGAGGCGCACGGCGCCGCCGTGGCACCGCGACTCGCGACGTCCACCGGCGACACGACTCCGCTCGTCCCCTCGGGCGATGGCCGCTTCGTCGCAGCCATGACGGCGCGACGCTCCCTGCTCTATCAGGTCGTGCTCGACTCCGCCGCCGCGACACCGGAGATTCATCGCCTCACCGTGCGGCCCGACGCGCCGCCGGAGGTCATCGTGCTCCGGCCCGCGCCCCGGTCCGAGCTCCCGGCAGGCGCCCCGCTCCGCGTTGCTGTCGAGGTCCTCGCGACCGACGACTACGGGGCCGCTTCGGCCGAGCTCGTCGCGACGGTCACGACCGGGTCCGGCGAGAGCGTCCGGTTTCGCGAGCAGCGCATCGCACTCCCGGCGCCCGCCGCGGCGCGGGGCGGCGCACTCTTCCGGACCACGCTCGACCTCGCCGCACTCGGCATGGCGCCCGGCGACGAGCTCTACTTCCACGTGCTGGCGCGTGACCGCCGGCCCGAACCGAACACCGGCCGCTCCGCGACGGTCTTCGTCTCGCTCGCGGACACCGCGGCACCGGCACCGGCGCTCGTGGCCGGCGTGGCACTCCCCACCGCGCCCGAGTACTTCCGGAGCCAGCGTCAGATCATCATCGACACCGAGCGGCTCGTCGCCGACGCGCCTCGGCTGCCGGTCGAGATCTTCCGCGAGCGGGCGAACGCGATCGGCATCGACCAGGGCCTCCTCCGCCTCCGGTACGGCGAGTTCACGGGAGAGGAATTCGAGGAGGCGATCGAAGCGGGCGAGACGCACGCCCACGACAGCGAGGAGAATTCGACGCTCCTCGCCGATTCGGTGAAGGCGACGCTCAAGGGCGCGATCGCGCAGATGTGGGAAGCCGAGCTGCGGCTCCGCACCTACCGGCCGGCGGAGGCTCTGCCGTACGAGTATCGCGCCCTCGAGCTGCTCAAGACCGTGCAGCAGTCGTCGCGCGCCTACGTGCAGCGCGTCGGCTTCGAGCCGCCGCCCCTCGAGATCGATCGCCACCGGCTCACCGGAAAGCTCGACGGCGTCCGGAGCCGCTCGGTTCGCGACTCGGTGGCGAGCGACGATCCGCGCCGCGCCTCGCGCGAAGCGCTCATCCTGCTGCGCTCGCTGGACGGGACGCCGCACGCGTCGGGCAGAGGTGATGTGTGGCTCGCCGACCGCGCCGCGCTCGTCGCAGCGGAGGAAGAGCTGGCGCGCCTCGCCGCCGACGGAGATCGTGCGGCGCTCGAGGCGCTGCGCCGCGTGCGAAGGCTCAGGGCCTCGCTGGGCGATGGCCGGGCGTGCGAAGGGTGCGTTGCCGCCGCCGAGTCGGCGCTGCTCGCATCGTTGCCGCCACCCGCGCCGGCCGCCCCCCCGCGCAATGCGGCGGGACCGCTGGCTCGCCGCTATGTCGAGCTGCTGGAGCGCGTGGAATGAGCGGCGCCGTCCTCGGGCTCGCGGCGCTCGCAGCCATCGCCGCCTCCGTGCTCGAAGTGCGGCGCCCCGACCGTCGGCACCTCGCCGGGCGGGTCGCCGCATCGCTCACGGCGATCGCGGCAATGGTCATGTTCGCGCTCGAGCCGTCCCTGCCCCGGCGAGTGTCCGACGCGCGCGCCGTGCTCGCCACCGACGGCGTCTCCCCTGCGGCCGCGCGGCGGATCGCGGACTCGGTCGGTGCCCGGGAGATACTGTCCCTCGGCCCCGAGCTCGCCGACCTCGCCGCGCTGCGGAGACACCGGCCGGATCTCAGGGAAATCGTCGTAGCCGGATGGGGACTCTCCGCCGACGAGCTCCTCCGCGCTGGAGACCTGCGCATCGCCTTCGCGCCGTCCCCGTTGTCGGTGGGAATCCGGTCGATCGAGTGGCCCACCCGCATCGTGCTTGGTGAGGAAGTGCGATTGCGCGGCGAGGCCACGCCGGGTGCGTGGCTGCACGTGCGTGCCCGTGGTGGCGCCGGGGATTCGGCGCAGGCCGGCGCGGACGGAGGCTTCGAGCTCGGCTTCACGCCGCAGGCCGTGGGGCTGCTGACGTTCGAGCTGCGAAGCCCGGGGGCGGTGGACACCGGCGCGGTGGATGTCCGCGAGCCGCAGCGCCCGGCTGTGCTCGTCGTCGAGGGAACGCCCGGCTTCGAGCTGGCGCACTTCCGCCGGTGGCACACCCGGCGCGGAGGGAAGATCGCCGCCCGGACCACGGTGAGCCGGGGGCGCGTACGGACGACCGCAGTGAACGGCGCGCCGGCCCCGGGTCGGGATCTGAGCGCAGCGACGCTCCGCGCGTACGATGTCGTGGTCATGGACGCCGCGGCAGCCCGGGCGCTTGGACGCGCCGAACTCCAGGCCCTGCGGGACGCAGTCAGGCGCGACGGCCTTGGCCTCTTCCTCGCCGGCGAGCCTCCGCGCCTCGAGGGCCTGCCGGTTCCGGCCAGCACGCGACGTGCCTCGCCGCGCGCCCTGCGCGTGCGGCCCACCGGCTCGGCGGCGTTGTCGCCGCCGGTCACGACCGAGGCCTGGATCCCGCTGGCCGGCGAAGCGGGCACCGTCATTCTCGAAGACCATGCCGGCGGCGCCATCGCGGCGTGGGAAGCGTCGGGTGCCGGGCGAATCGGCGCGAGCGCGGTGCGCAATCCGAGCCGCTGGATCATCGAGGGAGACTCGGCGGCCTACGATCGGTACTGGACCACGATCCTCGCAGCACTGCGCCGGCCAAGACCCGGCTGGCGCTCGCCGGCGGCGCTGCCGGCGGAAACTGACCGCCCGCTCAGCCTCACCTGGCCGGGCCGTCTGGATACCGCGCTCGTTGCGGGAGGCGGAACGATCGACACGCTCTTCCCCACGCCCGATCCCGACTCACTCGCCTGGAGCGCGATGTGGTGGCCTCGCGGCCCCGGCGAATTCCGCCTCGCGGCGCCTGATGATACGCTGCGACTTCTCGCGGCAGCGCCCGGGAGCTGGCGCGCGGCCCGTGCCGCCGAGCGCGCACGCGCGACGCGACTGTTCTCGGCGGTGCACCATCACGCGCCGGGCTCATCCGGGGTGCGTGCGGCGGCGCCGGTTCCCCCATGGTTCTTCATGGCGCTTTTCACGTGTGCGGCAGGTTGGCTCTGGTGGGAGCGCCGCAGGCTCCGGATGGACCGGCTGGGCGGGTCGCCAGGATGAAAGGAGGGGAGAACGGGCGTCGGTGACGCCCGTCCTCAGGCGAGATCTATAGAAGAGAGAGAGGGGTTGGGAAAGGGGACCACAACAGGCGCTGCGTCAGCCGGCTCATCCGACCGTTTGGCTGGGAGCCTCGGGTTTATTCCGGACGTCTCGCACCTCACCGACCGTCCGCTCCGCCTGCCAACGTGAAGATCATCCCGGCTGAGGGGGGCCGCTGTGCGGTGCGTCACAGGGCGCTACCGGGTTGCGCGGCGCTTTCTCGTCGCTGCCGCCTTCTTCGCACTGCGGGACCGTGCGGCCTTCGGCCGCGCGGCGGACGCGGCGCCTCCCCGGCGGCCGCCCTTCTTCGCGGGCGCCTTGTTCACCTTCTTCCCGCGCCCGGAGCCACTCTTCTTCCCTCCCCCCGTCATCTTGTTCACCGTGGCCCACGCGCGTCGCTCGGCTTCCTCTTCCGGGACGCCGCGCTCCTCGTACCCTTCCTCGATCTTGCGGGCCTGCCGCTTCTGCTTGTCCGTATAGGCGGACTTGTCTCCCTGTGGCATCGGCTGCTTCCTCCCGTCGGTTGAGTGCCCCGCCTGAGGGAAGCTCCCGCGTGGACGGGAGCGCCGCCGTGCGAAGGGTCACACGACGCTGGCGATGCGAGCCTCGAGCTGCTGGAGGACCGGGAGGGGAGGCGTGATGGTGACGTCGCGGGCGCGGATCTCCTGCTCGAGCCGCACGAGATCGAAGTACCACCCGCGGTCCGCGAGCGAGCCTGCGCGCGCCATGAGCCGCTTCGACGCCGCGGCGAGAGAGAGGCCGGCGGGGAGCGCCAGCGCTCCTGCACCGCCTGCCAGGACGAAGTCGAGCTGCCAGAGGTCGAACTCGACCGGCACGGCGCCAAGCGAGAACCGCGCATCGACGAAGAGCAGCACGTCGTCAGCCGCGCGGGCGGC
>JBLNHD010000291.1:0-3425 GCA_050268825.1 Gemmatimonadota bacterium | reverse complement strand
ATGCCGAGCAGCTCCAGCGCGAGGCGATGGTGCGCTCGAACTTCGAGCGGTATTTCGCCCCGAACATCGCCGCGGAGATCGGCCGCAACGAGGAGGCGGTGAAACCGGGCGGCGAGCGGCGCGAGCTCACGGTCCTCTTCAGCGACATCCGCGGGTTCACCACGCTGTCCGAGGCGATGCCGCCCGAGGACATCGCGGGGCTCCTCACCGACTACTTCTCCGAAATGGTCGAGATCGTCTTCGAGCATGGGGGCACGCTCGACAAGTTCATCGGCGACGCGATCATGGCGCTCTGGGGCGCACCGATCGCGCACGCGGACGATCCCGACCGCGCGCTCCGGGCGGCCATCGCGATGCAGCGCGCGGTGGCGCAGCTGAACGCCAAGTGGGGCGCGGCCGGCCGGCCGCAGATCGGCGTCGGCATCGGGATCAATTACGGCGAGGCCTTCGCCGGCAACATCGGGAGCCATCGCCGGCTCGAGTACACGGTCATCGGGGATGCGGTCAACACGGCCGCCCGCCTCTGCAAGGATGCCGAGGCGGGGGAGATCCTGGTCGGTGCCCCGTTCCGCGCGGTGGTCCGGCAGCAGGAGCTTTTCGAACCCGCCGTCGAGATGTCGCTGCGGGGAAAGTCCGCGGCCGTCGAGGTCTGGCGAGTCCGGCGCTGAGCCTAGGGCGTCGGCACCGGAGATGCGTCGCGCGGGGCGCACACGACGTACGATCCCGGTCCCGGCAGCGTCGCGGCAAGGTTGTCGGTGGCCGGACGCGCGGACGGAAGGAAGGTGACCTGGTTTCCCTGCAGGGCGCCGACGAAGAGCTGCCGCTCGAAGGCGATGTCGCTGCCATAGCGGGCGCGGGCATCGGCCGGCGCGAGGAAGTGCACGGCGTACTTGAAGGTCACGCGGGCCTGCCGCAAACCACTCTGCGATGCGAGGTCGATGCCGTAGACGCCCGGGCGGGGCCGGATCGTGACCTGCACCTCGCCGCCGCCCGAGGCGAACGAGGCGCTGTCGAACGCGACCTCCGCGAACATGGCGTGATCCGGCGCCGGATGCCGCACGACCACGACCCGCGGCGTCCCGGCGATGAAGGTGACCGTGGTATCGCCCGGCGGCCCGCCATCCGCCTCGAGGACGTAGACCTCGCCGATCGCGCGCGGACCCGGGACCCGTGCTTCGGGCGGTACGTCCGCGGGTCCGCCGGCACCGCCGCCGCACGCGACCGACACACCCACCAATGCCGTCAGGATCGCGCTTGCCCCGCCTCGCCGTGCCCGGGATATTCCGCCCAATGTCCGCTCGCTTTCCTCTGGTCGTTGCGGCCGCGGCGCTGCTCGCCGTGCCGGTGCCGCTGCACGCGCAGCAATGGAACTCGCCGGCGGCGCGGGCGCTCGCCGCCGCGGGAAGCGCGCGGCGGCAGGAGGCCCAGGCGGACTCGAGCCTCACGAGCTACCGGACCCGCGCGCACGGTTTCGTCTTCTTCCTCGCGCAGGTCGGCGAAGAAGGGCTTGCCCAGCCGCCGCGGCTGGTCAAGGCGGATGAGCTGCAGGTGGAAGTGTATTGGCGGGCGCCGAACCGGAGCAAGCAGGTGATCCTCGGCTGGCGCGACGGCACCTTCCTTCCCACCGACATCAACTACCATCGCGATCACCTCGGCATCGTCACCAACAACTTCGGCGACCTGATCCGGATCGGCGAGGGAGACGAGGTGCGCGACGTGCCGCATCCGCTCTCGCCCGGGGGGCTCGAGGCGTACGACTTCGCGATCACCGACTCCGTCGTGGTCGAGGGGCTCGAGGGGTCGGTGAGCCTGCTCGCACTCGCGGCCCGGCCGAAGGACTTCGGCCGGCCGCTCGTCGTGGGCACCCTCTATCTCGATGCCGCGACCGCCCAGCTCGTCCGCTTCCGGTTCAGCTTCACCCCGGCCGCGTACCTCGACCGGCAGCTCGAGGACATCACGATCACCCTGCAGAGCTCGCTCTGGGAGGGGCGGTACTGGCTTCCGTATCGGCAGGAAGTCGAGATCCGGCGGCGGTTCAGCTGGCTCGAGTTCCCGGCACGCGGGATCATCCAGGGCCGCTGGGAGATCGAGGACTACGACGTCAACGCCGAATTCCCCGATGCCGCCCTGGCCGGACCGGCGATCGGCGGGCTCCGGCGCACCGGTGGGCCCGACTCGCTCTTCGCCGTGCCGCTCGCGGAAGCGATCGCCGCGGTGGCGCGGCCGCTCGACGAGCGGGAGATGGCGCAGATCCGCGCCGACATCGAGCGGCTGGCAGGGAACAATCTCCTGAGCGGGCTGCCGACCGCGCGGATCGGCGGGGCGGGGATCAGCGATTTCGCGCGCGTGAACCGCGTGCAGGGGCTCGCACTCGGCGGCCGCGCGGTGCTCGGCCTGAGGCGGAATCGCGTCCAGGTCACCCCGTCCTTCGGCATCGGCACCGCGGATGGCCGCGCCACCGGGGGCCTCGCGGTCCGGGTCGGGGCAGGCGCCACGGAGCTCACCGCGTCCGTCGGGCGGCAGGTGCGTGACTTCGGCGAGGAGCCCGTGATCGCACCGGTGCTCAACTCGATCGCCGCACAGGAATTCGGCGACGACTACGGCGATTATCTCCTGCTCGACGCGGCCACGGCCGGCATCGGCTACCGGATCGATGCGCGGCACCTCCTCTCGGTCGAGGGCGCGATCGAGCGGAGCCGGTCGCTGGCTATCGAAGCGTCCCCGGCGAACGGGACCTACCGGCCCAATCCGGCGCTCGGGGCAGGGATCTACCGGATCGGCCGGCTGAGGCTCGAACGCGGGGCGGGGTCGTCCGTGGCGCAGGTGAGCGATCTTCGCGGCAGCCTGGCCCTCGAGGGCGGCAATGGGCCCACGAACTACGTCCGCGCCGCGGCGGCCGCCCGCTGGCTCCGGCCGGTCGGCGCAACCCAGCTGCTCTTCCGGGCGGCCGGCGGCGTTGCGAGCGAGGGCGTGCCGGCGTATCGCTCCTTCGCCATGGGAGGCCGGGCGACGCTGGTCGGCGAGCCCTACCGGGCGTTCGGCGGCCGGCGTTCCTTCCTGGCCCATCTGGAGTGGCGGGTGAACGCCCCCGCGCCGGCAATTCCGCTCGGCTCCTTTGCCTCGACCGGCAACACGATGGTGCTGGCGCCCTTCGCCGCCGTCGGGTGGACCGGCGGGAGCGTCACCAACGGCGTCGGCGACGCGAGCGACGGCGCGCGGCCCGTGCTCGGCCTGGCTGCCGAGCTCTTCATGCGGCTCATCCGGGTCGAGGCGGGCGTTGCCCTCCGGACCGGGGAGGTGGGCGTCACGGTCGACATCGGCCGGGATTGGTGGGGCGCCCTCTAGCGCCCACGCCCCCGGTTTGGCCTCCCAGCCAGTCCCGTTTCCCCCACCCCGCCGTTATCGTTCAGCTTCCTGATTCCCAT
>JBLNHD010000290.1:0-2864 GCA_050268825.1 Gemmatimonadota bacterium | reverse complement strand
CATGGCGAAGAGGCCGGCTCCCCATGCCCCCACCTGCCGCCCGCTGGCACTCTCGAACAGCAGGATCGTCGGTGCGTCGATCGAGTCGGTGCTGAGCTCGCCGCTGGGCGGCCAGCTCCGCTGGGCGCGTCGGAAGACGAACACGGTTCCTCGCGAGTCTACGCCGACCCCGGAGACCTGCCCCAACAGCTCTCCTGCCGGCAGCTCCGGCCAGCCATGAACCACCTGGTAGGCCGGTAGGCGAGTCGCTGCTTGCGGCGCTGCGCCCGGCGCTACGCCGCGCTGAGGCGAGCACGCCGAGACTGCCAGAGCCAGGACCGTTGCTGCGCTCGACTGCGGAAGCCAGGGCTTGAACATGGACCCTCCATTCTCAGCGCTCCGCGCGCCAGCGGAGCTGGAACTCGAGCTCGTCCAGGCCCCGCGCCCGTTCGTGCTCGATGTTGAACGTCACGTCCGCAGGAAGCCGCAGCCGCTCGCCCGCGACCTGAATGGTGAAGGGCGCTTCCGTCTCGAGCGCGTCCGCGAGGCGGCGCAGCTTGGCTACGAACTGGGCCCGGGAATAGGTGCGCTCGATGTCGCGGCCGCGAATCTTTGCCATGAAGTCTCAGCTTTCCGTGCATGAGGAGGAGGTTCACATCCGATCCGCGCGTGCCGGAACCCCTTCGGCACGCTGCAGCTGACGCGGAGTCCCGACGGCGCGTCTCCGTCACGTGATGTAGTCCCACGACTCGGAATCCGGGTCGAGGAAATGCCGCCAGTCGTCCCGGATGCGCTCGAGGAATGCCGTGAAGCCGTCGGCCACCAGCGTAAGGTGCGGGTTTCCGGAGGCATCGTCTGGCCGTGCGCCCCCGCTCTCGTGATCCCAGCGGAGGACCGCCCCCGTCGCGCCGAGTCCGAGGAGGAAGAGATTCCCGCCGCCGTCGCCAGCGACGGGCAGGAGTGCGCCTCCGGCAGGCGCGGCAGGCAGCCGCTTCGGCGCGGTCGAATCCCGGAACATGCGCGCGACCAGCTCCGGCGGGTGCATCGCGTAGCCGTTGTGAAAATCCATGGCGACGAACCCCGCGCAGCGGGTGAGGAAGTACCGATAGTCCTGCGGCAGCGGCTCGCCCACGAGCGCGGCGAGCTCGTCGATGCGGGCTGCCGATGCACCGTCCTCGAACGTGGCCTCCTCCACCGGATAGCCGAGGTCGCATTCCGCGATCGCGGCGCCGAGCGATCGGAGCTCCCGGAGCACGCCGTCCACGCGCTCGGACATCACGCGGACGACGCCGTGCCGGGGGGGCCGAGTCGCCGGGCGAAGGTCCAGACCGTTTCGACGACGCCGGAGGGGTGCAGCTCCTTCTCCTCGCGATCGAGCGCGTACCCGACGGCGCGGTAGAACCCGGCCGCCCGGAGGTTGAAGCCCGAGCAGGTGAGCCAGGCGCGCTCGTGGCCCATCTGGCCGATGTGCCGCTCGGCGGCGCGGAGCAACAGCCGCCCGATGCCCCGACCCTGCCACTCCGGATCCACCCAGAGGCCGTTCACCTCGTCGGCTGCAGGCTGCGTCAGACCCACGATGAGGTTTCCTGCCTCCGCGACGATCATGTCGGGCCAGTAGCGGGCATACCACCCGGGCTCGCGATCGGCATTCCGCCAGTAGGCGATCATGGGTTCGGGGGCATGTCCGGCGAAGGCGCTGAGCCACGCCCGCCGCGCGATCTCGACCAGGCGCGGAACGTCGTCCTCGCCGGCGGGGCGCAGCCGAGCGATCCCGGAAGGCGGCGTGCCGAGCCTGTCGTTCATGATGGGATGACGTTACCGGCACCATCGCGGACGCGCTACCTCGCAAGGCAGAACCGCCGCTGCAAGCCTGGGCTCACAGCGGCGGTCGTCGAACAGGTCCAGATCAGAGAGGGCCGACAGCGCGGCCTCGCCCCGCGCGGTCAGCAACCATCCACGACCACGCTCCCTCCCGCCATCCGCTGCCAGTCGCGCGCCGTTTCCTCGGACGGCAGCCAGCTCGCGCTCGAGCGCGTGGCGGTGTAGCAGGCATGGGGCGCGATGGCGCCGGTAGAGCGGTTGCCAAGCCAGCCGTCCGTTTCGGTCATGGCACGCAGCGGCCCGCCCGGCGTCAGCGGAAGGCGCGCCGCCAGGACCGCATCGATCCAGTCGAACATCAGGTCGAAATCCAGGATCGGGCCATGCTGGAACGCGTCGGTCGAAAGCGCCCACGGCGCTCCGGCCGCCCGGCCGGCCTCGAAGACGCCGGTGATGTTGTCCCTCCGATACGCCTCGTCGAGCGCGCCGATCAGGAAGTGCCCCGGCACGCCGGCCGCTGCCTGGGCGGCACCCTGATTGTGGCAGCCGCCCTTCATCGTGAGAAAGCCTGCTACGCGCGCGCCGTGCACCCGGCTGAATCCGTACGCGGTGCATCCCCCCATCGAGTGGCCGACGAAGAAGATCGGGATGTTCGCCAGCTCGGGATGCAGGCTCTGCGCGCCGAAATCGGCGAGCGCCTGCAGGAGCGCCTGATAGCTTGCCGCGTCGTCGGTCAGGGTCTGCGTGCCGACGAGCGCCACCTGCCCGCCGGCGAGCCCGAGTGCTCCGCTCCGGACCGTCGTGCGCTCCTGCGCGGAGCACCAGATGCTGCAGGTGCCGTCCCAGGTGCCGCGCACGAGTCCGCGCGAGTCGAGCGGCAGCTGGGTGGCAGGATCTCTCAGCCCCGGCAGGAATACGATCGCCGCCCTGAACTCGGAGACTCCGGTGGGCAGGTACGCCACCGCGTTCTGATACGTGAAGAGCGTCTGCGGCGTCAGCACGACGTCGTGGGTGTTGGCTCCCTCGACCAGGGTGAGGCTCTCGACCCGCAGGTCGAAGCGCCGAGC
>JBLNHD010000289.1:0-9371 GCA_050268825.1 Gemmatimonadota bacterium | reverse complement strand
GGTTGGCAAGCTCCGCGCCGCTCGTCTGCGGCATGAGCCGGGCAAGGCGCTCGAGGTCCACGGTGCCGCCGAGCGGCACGCGTCGCTGCTTCGCATGCAGCCGCAGGATCGCTTCGCGCTCGGGCGCAGTGGGCAGCCCCACGGCCACCGATCGATCGAAGCGGCCCGGGCGGAGCAGGGCAGGATCGAGATCTTCGGGGCGGTTCGTCGCCGCGATGACCACGACGCCGTCGCTCGGGGAGAAGCCGTCCAGCTCGACCAGCAGCTGGTTCAGCGTGCGATCGTCCTCGTTGTGGGACTGATTGCGCCCGCGGCGCCCGCCCAGCGCGTCGATCTCGTCGATGAAGATCACGCCGCCGCGCTTCCGCGCCTTCTTGAAGAGCGACTTGATCCGCATGACGCCGAGCCCGACGATGAAGCCCGTCACTTCCGAGCCCGAAATGCTCCAGAACGGCACGCCCGCTTCGCCGGCGACGGCGCGCGCCATGAGCGTCTTCCCGGTTCCCGGCGGGCCGTACATCATGACCCCCTTGGGGGTCCGCGCGCCCACCCGCTGGAACCGCTCCGGGGAGGCGAGGAAGCTGACGACCTCGCGCAGCTCGCTCACGGCGCCATCGTTGCCCGCGACGTTCGCGAAGGTGGTGGACGAGTCCACTTCCTCGCCGAGCTCGGTCCCGGGGCTTCCGTTGCCGCCGCCGAGATGGCGCCGGAGAACGATGACGAGCGCCGCCAGGATCACGAGTCCGATCGCGACGTTGGCATACCCGAGGATCCCGCGGGGTGAGCGCCGGAACGCGATGGAGGCGCCGGCCGCCTCGGCACGGGCCACGAGGGGGTCCACTTCGGCCGAGGTGTAGAGCACCCGGAGGGCGCCTTCCGCGGTCCATGCGAGCACCTGCTCACCCGGCACGATCGCGATCGAATCGACGGTCCCCGCCGAGAGGCCCGACAGCAGTGCAGAGTAGGGGACGACCTTGGGCGCCGGGGTCCTGATCGGGCGGGCCGCGGCGAACCAGACGGCGGCCACGATGGCGGCGGCGCAGAGCGTGGCGGCCGCAGCCAGGCGCATCCGGCGAGGACGCGAGTCGCGCGGAGAGGACACTGGGGGATAGGAATCGGTGATCTGCATCAGTCGGACGCTTTCGCCAGCGTAACGCCGCGCGCGAGCGGGTGAAGCTCGTAGGCGGGCGAGGTGATCAGCAGCCGCGCCGCCTCCCGGGTACCGGGAACCAGGCGCTCGTAACTGCCTATCAGGGACGGGTCGGCTGACTCTCTCCGAGCCGTCACCTGCAGAAAATGGACCGCAAATGCCACCGCCTCGGCCATCTGCTCCTGGCGGTCGCTGTACCCGTACCGGAGCGAGTCCCGCATGGGGTGCATGCTCGCCGCCAGCTGCTCGGCGCTTTCCGGATGCTCCCGGAGCCACCGATGCGCCAGCTCGTGCGCCAGCGCATGCCTAAGCTGGGCTGTGGACGTCATGTAGGAGGGGGAAAGGGCGATCGAATCGCGCCGGGAAAGATACTCACCCAGTCGCCCCGCGCGCACGCCCCGGCCGTCCACTACCCCGATCGCACGGCTCGGCGCGCCCAGGATGAAGAACACCGAGTCCGCATACGGACTCTCCTCGAGCTCCTGGATCACGGCCAGTGATGCCTCGAGGTTCCGGCGCGGCGCAAGCGTGCGCCCTGCGGTCGTCCATGCGCTCCCCAGCTCGTCCACCCGTGCCGGTTGCGCCACGAGCTCGCCGAGAATTCCCGGCGTCGCGATTTCGACGACCGCATCCCCCAGATGGTAGAGGTAGAGCGAGTCGTTGTCGTCGCCGGCGGACTCGAGTAGCCGCACCGCCGGGGCCCGGCGCGAACCCCCCACTGTCTTGAAGAGCGGGAAAACGACCGGCTCCCCGCCGTCCACCGGCTGGAACACGACCGAGCCTGCGCTCTGGACGAGGCTGCCGAGGACCGGCGGAAGGCCGGCCACCGACACGAGTGCCAGGTTGGTTCCCACGCGGCTGCGATACGGCGCCGTGGAATCCGCGCCGATGCCCTCGAGCGCCGAACGCCCGCCCGCCCGGTACGCCGCGGGCGTGGCCGGCAGCGCCGACACGATCGCGATGCTCAGGGCACCTGCCAGGGCAAGCATGAGGGCGCGGGGCATGACGGCTAGGGCTGCTGGGCCAGGTCGTGCTGCGGGGTGGCGGCGACGGCGGGCTCGTCGAACCAGGTGAGCTGCACGAGATGCGCCGTGAGCAGCGAGATCAGGAGGAGCAGTGTGGCCATGACGGCGCGCGGCCAGACCTCGAGCGCGGCGGTCTCGGATGCCTGAGATGCCATTCGATTTTTCGCGGGTTTGCGGTTCGCGGGGGAACGCTCTCTCTTCGCTTCGATTGATTGCAGGAAACGGGCCGTGTGCGTAGACGCACTTAGGGTATTACACGTCAACGACTTGCAGTCATCGCGCCGGCCCGCGGCACGCGGCCCGATCCTGCGAATGGCATGAAGTAGCGCACCCGGCGGTTCGATCGGCGTTTCCGTGCGCCGGGGCGCGGCGATCCGATTGCGCCCTCGGTCCGCCGGGCATGCATCGTCCGGCTTCCCTCTCCGGAGCGGTCATGCTCTCGCGAATCCGCTCGGCCGCGGTGCTCGGCGTCGATGCCTACCTGATGGACGTCGAGGTGGATCTCGCCAGCGGC
Source organism: Gemmatimonadota bacterium (assembly GCA_050268825.1). Taxonomy (GTDB): domain Bacteria; phylum Gemmatimonadota; class Gemmatimonadetes; order Gemmatimonadales; family GWC2-71-9; genus CAMLLJ01. The sequence goes on along the minus strand of JBLNHD010000289.1, from coordinate 6,682 downwards.
ATGCCGTCGTTCGCCACCGTCGGCCTGCCGCACGGTGCGGTGAAGGAGGGGCGGGAACGCGTCACCGCCGCCCTGCTGAACGGCGGATTCTCCTTTCCCCTCAAGCGCATCACCGTCAATCTGGCCCCGGCAGATATCCGCAAGGACGGTTCATCGCTCGATTTGCCGATCGCGCTCGGCATCCTCACGGCCAGCGGCCAGCTTCCGTCCGAAGCGCTCGAGGGTCAGGTGGTCCTGGGCGAGGTCGGCCTCGAGGGAGACCTGCGCCCGGTTCGCGGCGCGCTCTCGATGGCCATCGCTGCCCGGTCGGCCGGCTGTGCCGGCTTGATCCTGCCCGCGGCCAATCTCGCGGAGGCGGCGGTGGTTTCGGGCCTCGCGGTCCGCGGCGCCACCTCACTTCACGAGGTCTGCGCCTGGGTCCGGGGCGAGGGCTCCATCGAGCCGGGCCGGGTGGACCTTGCCCGTCTCATGTCGGAGCGCGCAGACGACGTCGTTGACTTTGCCGATGTGCGAAGCCAGGCGGCCGCCAAGCGGGCGCTCGAAGTTGCGGCGGCGGGGGCACACAACATCCTCCTCGTGGGCCCGCCCGGCGCCGGCAAGACGATGCTCGCGCGCCGCCTTCCCACCATCCTCCCCTCCATGACGCTCGACGAGGCGCTGGAAACGACCAAGATCCACAGCGTGGCGGGATCGCTCGGTCCGGGCCAGTCGCTCTGCGCCGTGCGGCCGTTCCGCTCACCGCATCACACGATCAGTGATGCCGGTCTCATCGGCGGCGGATCGTGCCCGCGGCCCGGAGAGGTGAGCCTCGCGCACGGCGGCGTCCTCTTTCTCGACGAGCTGCCGGAATTCCGGAAGAACGTGCTCGAGGTCCTGCGGCAACCGATGGAAGACGGCGTCGTGACGCTGAGCCGCGCGGCGATCAGCCTCACCTATCCTGCCCGTTTCATGCTGGCGGCCGCCATGAATCCGTGTCCCTGCGGCTATCACGGCGATCCGTCCGGCCGCTGCGCCTGCGATGCGGGCACCGTCGAGCGCTACCTCTCCCGCGTCTCGGGTCCGCTGCTCGACCGGATCGACATCCACCTGCACGTCCCCGCCGTGGCCTATCGTGACCTGGCCGGGGACCAGGCCGAGGAGCCGAGCGCCCACATCCGCGAACGGGTGGAAGCGGCGCGCGGGATCCAGCGGGAACGCTTCGCCGCCCGCCGCGCCATCCACGCGAACGCGCACATGAGCCCGCGGGACCTGCGCGCGGTCTGCCGGGTCTCACCCGACGTCGAGGAGCTCCTGCGCGCCGCCATTCAGCGGCTCGGGCTCTCGGCGCGCGCCTATCACCGGATTCTCAAGATCTCACGTACGATCGCAGATCTCGACGGGGCGGCGGAGCTCAAGGCAAAGCATGTGAGCGAGGCAATTCAGTATCGCACGCTGGACCGACGGAGGCCAGGCCGGGAGCGTCATTAGAACAGCCGTTCGTCCCATGGCACCGCGAACGGGTCCGAGACCGAAAGACGCGCCGCGTCCGGGTGCAACGGATTGATGATCACGTTGCGTCCCACGGGGCGTGCGGGGAGCGCGGGAACCACCAGCACGGCACTTCGTCCTTCGGCGAGCCACCGGTCCCCGAAGGCCACTGCCTCGGGGGACCCGCGGTCATCCCAGCCGGGCAGCGCCGCGGGATCGAGCACTTCGACCAGTGCATCGGGAATGTCGATTTCGACGGCGTGGTGCGGGCCGGGGAGCGTGCGCGGCCGAAGCGCGTGGGCCAGCACTTCGAGGATGGACCCGGCAAAGCTGTCGGCCGCGTAGATGACGGGGCGCCCGGGCGAGTTCCACCGTGCGCCCCGCAGTCGCGCGCCCGTGCCATCGAACGGCGCGTGCCTCGTCTTGCTGATCCGCCAGGCCAGCATCAGGCGGGGAGCGAGTATTCCAGGCGGTAGAGGAGCTCCTCCACTTCGCGGGTGCCCAGGTCGCTCCGGGCCAGATCCACGGGTCGCTCACCGTCGAGCTGGGGCTGCGGGCTGATCAGGAACTCCTGCGCGCGCGCCTCATCGTCCCAGACCTGCTCGGCGAGTGCGGCCATGCGGGCCAGCCGCTCGAGGCGCTCGCTCTCTTCCGCCGTGAGGCGCTGGCGGCGGTGCAGGGTGGTCTTGGGCACGATCGCGTACTTGAGGGCCGCCGCGCTGAAGCGGTCGCCGGCCACGTGACCGACAACGGCCTCGAGTGCCCCGATCGGGAGCCCGGCCTCCACGGCGCGCCGCAGCTCACCGACGGTGCGGATGCGGCGGCCGAGCACCCGGGCACCGCCCATGATGCGTGCCACGTGCTGCGCAGTTCCGGTCATGCGGCCTCCAAGGGGTCCATATGGAACCAATATGAGTCCCATCTGGGCCGGCGTCAACCGCCGCCGTCGGCTCCGGCGTGCGCGGCGCGCGTGAGCCGGTCCTGGAGCGCCATCCACCCCGGCGTCTCCGGCAACGCCTCCGCCACGATGAGGCGGCAGCCGGCATCGTCGAGGGCATGGAGCGCCGCGTAGAGCCGGGCGGCGTAGCCGGCCGGATCGGCCGGCATCGTCTCGATGTGATCCGCCGGCCAGTGCCCCGCCGTCACCACGATGGCGCCGGTAGGCCGCACCTCGCTGGCCTCGAGCACGCGGCTTCCCTCCTCGCTCCCGCAGACGACCAGCCGCGCCCGCGGGGCGTAATGCCGAGCGAGCTGCCCCGGCGCGCGCGGCACCGCGCCGGCCGGCATGGGACGTTCGTCGAGCGGGCCGGCGACCGCTTCCAGCTCGCGGATCGTGACCATGCCGGGACGCAGCAGGCGGGGGCGTTCTCCGGCGAGGTCCAGGACCGTGGACTCGATGCCCACGGTGGTCGGGCCGCCGTCGAGCACGATCGCGACCCGGTCCCCCAGCGCCTTGACGACATGCTCGGCCGTGGTCGGCGAGAGCTCGGTGGACCGGTTCGCGCTCGGCGCGGCCACGGGGAGCCCGCTCGCGCGCAGGAGGGCCAGCGCGACGGGGTGGGCCGGGACGCGCACGGCCACATCCTCGAGGCCCCCTGTCACGACGTCCGGAATGTCCTTTGCCCGGGGGAGCACCAGCGTGAGCGGGCCCGGCCAGAATCGCTCCGCCAGCGCATCGGCGATGGGGGGCCAGCGCGAAACGAGCGATCGGGCGAGGTCCACATCCGCGGCATGCACGATGAGCGGGTTGAAGGCCGGCCGCCCCTTCGCCTCGAAGATGCCCGCCACCGCGCGCGCGTCGAGGGCGTTCGCGCCAAGGCCGTAGACGGTTTCGGTGGGAAAGGCGACGAGCCCGCCGTGGCGCAACACCTCCGCCGCCCGCGCGATCGCGGCGGGATCTGGAGCGGCGGAATGGACCCGGATCACTTCCATGCTAGTCGTCGCGGTCGACCCGGCGCCGTGACGCCTTGAGGCCCGCGCGCTGGCGCTTGGCCTCGAGCCGGGCCGCCTTCGCCGCGCGGCTTGGCTTCGTGCGCTTCCGGGGACGCGGCACCTGCAGCGCCGCGGCAACCAGACGCGCGAGCCGCGTGGTGACGTCCGCGCGGTTCTGCAGCTGGCTTCGGGTGGCTCCGGAGACGAGCCGGAGGCGTCCCTCCTTGTCGAGCCGGGGTGCGAGTTGCGCGAGGAGACGGGCGCGCTGGGCCTCGTCGAGCGAAGGCGACGCCGCGATGTCCCACACCACTTCGATCCGCGTGGAGCTGGTGTTCACGTGCTGGCCGCCCGGGCCGCCCGAGCGGGAGGCGCGGAACGTGAGCTCGGCGAGCGGGATGCCGAGCGTGGCGTCGATTGCGAGGCGACCGTCGTCCATCGGGGTACGGTAAGCCGTCGCGGCGCGGCGTGCAAACGAAAACTGCGCCCCGCCGGAGCGGGGCGCAGTGTCGAGTGCCGGCTCAGAAGGTGACTGTCACGGTGTTCGAGCAGACCGTGGTACCGGCGTTGCAGACCCGGTAGCTCAGCGTACCACCGCCTTTCTGCCCGGTGCTGTGCGTGAAGCTCGAGGCCGACGTGGCATCGATCCAGGTGTCACCCTGGAAGACGTCGACCGAACCGCTCGCGCCGGTCCAGGCGAGATCCACCGTCTTCACGCCCTTGACCTTGTACCCGTTGGCGGTGAGAACGATCCCGCTCCCGGGCGCGGACACCGTCACCGACTTCGTCGTGCTGCGCTGGGCGCCGTCATCGTCGGTGACGGTGAGCGTGACGTTCCGGGTGCCTCCGCTCGCGTACGTGTGCGTCGGGTTGGTCTCCGACGAACTGGCCCCGTCGCCGAAGTTCCAGCTGCGCGAGACGATGGTGCCGTCGCCATCGGTGCTCGTATCGGTGAAGCTGCAGGTGAGCGACGAGCAGGAGAACGTGAAATTCGCGGTCGGGGCCTGGTTGCCGGGGGTTCCCCCGCCGATGAAGCTCACGTTCAGGAAACGATTGGCGGTGCCGCCGGAAACGCTCCGGCTGTGCAGGTTGATCGTGCCGCTGATCGCGTTGTCCTTGAGCGCGGCCATGAGCTGGGCGGGCGTGGCAGACGGGTTCGCGCCGAAATAGAGCGCCGCCGCGCCGGCCACGTGGGGCGATGACATGGAGGTGCCGCTCATGGTGGCGGTTCCGGTGTTCGACTGATACCCGGCCGAAACGATCGAGCTCCCGGGCGCCAGGATATCGACGCACGTCCCGTAATTCGAGAACGACGATTCGGCGTCGCTGCTCGTGGTCGCGCCGACGGTCAGCGCATTCGGCGCCCCGGCCGGGCTTCCGCTGCAGGCGTCCAACGGCCGGCCGAAGAAGTCCCCGTTGCCGGCGGAGACGGCGTAGACCACCCCCGCCGCTACCGAGTTCTCGACGGCCGTGCGGAGCGACTGCACGTCGCCATAGCCGAGACTCATGTTGACGACCGCCGGCCGCAGGGCGTTCGCCGTCACCCAGTCCACGGCGGCGATGGCCATCGACACGTTGCCGCTGCCCTGGCAGTTGACCACGCGCGCCGCCCAGATGTTCGCGCCCTTGGCCACGCCATAGCTGCTCCCGGCCGCCGTGCCCGCGACGTGGGTACCGTGACCGTGGCAGTCGGCGGCGTTGGCGCTGTTGTCGCCCACGAAGTTGCCCCCGAGCCCGTTGGGCACGTATTGCGCCCGGCCACCGAAGTCATTGTGAGTGAGCCGGATTCCGGTATCGAGGATGTAGACGTTCACGCCGGCGCCGGTGTTCGGATAGGTGTAGGACTGGCTGAGCGGCAGGTCCGGCTGGTCGATGCGGTCGAGGCCCCAGCTCGGCGGGTTGAGCTGCGTGTCGTGGAGCTCGACCGGTGCGTCCGGCTCGATGTAGGCGACGAGCGGATTCCGCCGCAGCCCGTCGAGCGCGGCGTTCGGGAAGGACGCGGCAAAGCCGCGTAGCGCCCGCGCGTAGGTGAAATGGAGAGTCCCGCGATGCTCGGCGGTGAGGCGGCGCGCCGCACCCTCGACGTCAGGGACGCCATCGCGGAAGACCACGATCTGCCGCCCGTCCGGTGCCGGAAGGTCGGACCGGGCCGCCGAAACGCCTTCGGGTCCGGCGGGCGCGCCCGAGTCGCTGCAAGCGGCCAGGAGGAGCGTCCCGGCAACGATGATCAGGATCTGCCGTGGGTGAGGCAGCATGTGAACCTCGATTGTTCAGGCGGGAAAGCGGTTGGCGTGGGTCCGGTGCATCGAGACGCTACGGATCGGACGGACTCGCGTCAAGTCACGGCCCCGTCTCCTTCAATGACTGCAACTCCTTGCGCGCAGCCCGTCCGGCGTCGGTTTCCGGATGGTCGGCCGCGAACCGCGCGAGTTCGGCCATGAGACGCCCGCGATTGCCGGACGCCCGATAGAGATCGATCAGCTGGTTGGCGGCCAGTCCCGGCTGTCCGGTGCGCCGGCGGGCTTCGAGATAGCAGCGCTCCGCTTCCTCTGCATCGCGCAGATGCTTTCGAGACAGTTCGGCGAGCCGGAGCAGGGGAGTGACGCTCCGGGGATCCGCCTCCGCATGACGGCGAAAGGCCGCCGCGGCGCCGAGGTAATCCCCGCGGGCCACGAGCGCTTCTTCGGCGGAATAGGTTGCCGTGTAGGGGATGTTGCCGGCGCTGTGCAGGAGGTGACCCAGGCCTCTCGCGCTGCGGTCGGTCACGAACCAGACCACCTCCGCAGCCACCAGTCCCAGGCCGACGCCCGCCGCCACGAACAGCAGGAAAAGCGCACTCGCACCGGCCACGAGGAACCCGGCGGCACCGACGATGATGCCGAAGCACATCGCGATATAGATGCGCAGGTACCGGCGCTGATTCCGATCGCCGGTGTCGCTGTCGCGCCGTGCCGAAGGCATGCGGAAGTCTAACCCCTTCACCTGTGCCCGGCCGCCGTTACCTTCCACGGCATGCGCGAGATCGGTGAACTCGTTGCCACGCTTCGGGGTGCGGGGCGAACGCTGCTCGGCTTCTCCGGCGGCGTGGACTCGTCGCTCCTCGCGGTCGCGGGGAGGGAAGCGCTCGGCCCCGAAGATTTCCTCGCGGTCGTGGGCCGCAGCGCGTCCTATCCGGAGGTGCAGTACGCCCGTGCGAGGGAGATCGCCGCCCGGTTCGGCGTGCCGCTCCTCGAGATCGACACACACGAGCTCGAGGACCCGCGGTATCTCGCCAATCCCACGAACC
>JBLNHD010000288.1:0-5601 GCA_050268825.1 Gemmatimonadota bacterium | reverse complement strand
CGCGACCACGATGAACAGCACCGACGTGATCGCCATCGTGCCGGTGACGGCCACGCCGTACGTCGCGGCCAGATTGCCTGCCGTCCGGAACCCGACGACCAGCCCGATGCACGCGATCCAGAGGAAGAGGTTGACCTGGGGAATGTAGATCTGGCCGATCTGCTCCTTCGACGTATGGATGATGTTCATGCGCGGAGAGAAGCCGAGCTGGATCGCCTGGCGGGTCAGCGAGAAGGCGCCGGAGATGAGCGCCTGCGATGCGACGACCGCCGCGCCCGTGGCGATCGCGACCATCGGATAGAGCGCCCAGCGCGGCACGAGCCCGTAGAAGGGGTTCGACGCCGCCGCCGGATTCTCCAGCAGCAGCGCGCCCTGGCCGAAGTAGTTCAGGACCAGCGCGGGGAGCACCACGAAATACCAGGCGAGGCGGATCGGGCGCCGGCCGAAGTGCCCCATGTCCGCGTAGAGCGCCTCGCCGCCGGTGATGACGAGCACGACCACGGCGAGGATCGCGACGCCATGCAGGCCTTCACGCATGAAGTACTCCACGGCGTGATAGGGGTTGACCGCCGCGAGGACGCTCGGATGGCTGATGATGCCCCGCACGCCGAGAATCGCGATGCAGATGAACCAGACGCCCGTAAGCGGCCCGAAGATGCGCCCGATGCCTGCGGTCCCCCGGCGCTGGACCGCGAAGAGGGCCGATATGATGACGATGGCGATCGGGACGATCCACGGGGTCAGCGCCGGCGTCGCGACGCTGAGCCCCTCGATGGCACCGAGCACCGACACGGCGGGCGTGATGATGCCGTCCCCGTACAGGAGCGCCGCGCCGAACAGACCGACGGCGATCAGGATCCGCTGCGCCCCGCGCGGGTCCCCGGCGGGTCTCACCAGTGCCAGGAGCGCCAGGATGCCGCCCTCGCCCCGGTTGTCGGCCCGCATGATCACGCTCAGGTACTTGAACGTGACGATGAAGTTGAGCGACCAGAAGACGAGCGAGAGCACCCCCAGCACGTTCGCCTTGGTGAGGGCCACGGCGTGGGGACCGATGAACGCTTCCTTGAGCGCGTAGAGCGGGCTCGTCCCGATGTCCCCGTAGACGACGCCCAGCGCCGCGAGGGAAAGAATGGCGAGCGCCTTGCCGGTCGGGTCCTTCCGGGCGTGGCCCGCGGTGCTCATCCCGTAACCGGTCGAACGGGCCGGCGGGCGTCGAGGAGGGAAAGCACGAAGATGGCCGTGATGATCAGCGCCGACCCCACGCACCACCGGCAGATGGCGTGGATGACGAAGAGCTCCAGCCAGGTGAGATAGACCGCGAAGAGGACTCCGATCCCGCTCAGCAGGGCCAGGAGGCGCGCGGGGCGCGGATCGCTCGCGAAGCGGGGTTGCAGCGAGAGGAGCGCGAGGGCGAAGAGGCCGGCATAGCCCACGACGCCGATGAGCGCGACATCCAGCCCGAGGAAGCTGCTCCAGCGGCTCAGCTGCACCGTCTCGCACCCGCCCGTCCCGCACATGACCGAGCCGATCTTCCCGATCTTGTAGAGGTAGAGATAGGCCGCGACGAAGATCCCGATGAGGCTCAGGAGTGCCACGCCCATCCGGCGGGTCATTGCGGTGGCAGCGCCGCGAGCGAGTCGACCAGCCGGCGCATGGCATCGTAGCCCATGCCCTCGTAGATCCGCCCGCCGATCAGGAACTGCGGCGTTCCGCCCACGCCGAGCGCGACGCCCTGTTCGTACGTGGCCTGGATCCGCCCGGCGTAGCGCGCCGATTCCATGCACTCCTGGTACCGTGCCATGTCGAGCGAGGCCGCCTGCGCATAGCCCCGGATGATCCGCTCGGCGTTGCCGCTCGACCAGTCGGGCTGGCCCTGAAAGAGCAGATCATGCACCTGCCAGTACTTCCCCTGCTCGTCGGCGCAGGCCGCGGCGTGCGCCGCGAGGCGCGCGTACGGATGGATCTGGTCGAGCGGGAAGTCCCGATAGATGAAGCGCGCCTTGCCCGTGGCCACCAGCCGCTCCTTCACGTCGGGCAGCGTCACGATGTCGAAGTTGGCGCAGCCGGGACACTGGTAGTCCCCGTATTCGACGATCTCGACCGGCGCCGAATCGGAGCCGAGCACATAGCCGCGAAAGCCGGCGGTATCGGCCGGAAGGACGGCCACGTTGGCTGGGATGCTCACCGTCGGCTTCGTGGTCTGGTAGACGAGGATTCCGGCCCCGACGACCGCCACCGCCGCGAGCGCGAGATAGAAGCCCTTCATTCCTCCGGGCGCTGCCGCCATGGTTCGTCGTCCTCCGGCTCATCGGTGAAGATGGGTCGATCGCGGGACGCTTCGTCCACGATCCGGCGGCTCTCCGCCACCTCGGGCGTATCGTAGGTCGAGCGCACTTCGTAATGGAACAGCTCGCTTCGCAGGTCTCCCAGACGCCGCAGCAGCTCCGGCACCGATTTCAGCAGCAGGCCCGCCCGATCCAGCTCCGCCAGCCGCGCGGCGAGCTCCCTGAGCGCCGCCTCGAGCCGTGCGGCCCGCTCCTTGCCATAGATCTCGTCGTGCTCCGCCATGCTCCCGCCTTGTCCGGCGTGCGGCATGCCGCCGGCACCCGGACCCTGATTCCGTGAGCGGGTAATCTACACGGAGCGTGCGGCGATTGAAGCTGATCCGGTGATTGCACCAAATAGTGCAACCTGACTATATTGATGGGTCCACTTACTGTCACAAAAAAGGACGGTGCATGAGCAAGAAGACTACCCGGCGTGCCCCTGCGGCCACTCCTCCCTCGTCGTTCGATCAGGCGCGGGACGAGATGTTCAGCCACATCCTTCGGTGCGGCGTCATCGAGGCGCTTCCCGAGCATCAGAAGGACTGGTTCGACGACACCATGCAGTACATCGCCGACCGCTATGAGGATCTTGCCGACGAGCAGCTCGGTCAGCTCCGCCAGCTCGGTGAGCGGTACTGCCAGCCGGTGCAGCGCCGGGTGGAGCCCGTCGGGTCGGCCTGATCCGAGGGTTCGTTCGTCAGCATGCCGATCGCCCCGGGAGACCTGCTTCCCGGGGCGTTTCATTTCCGGTCACCCGTCACCGGTCCGGCGGCCGGAACCAGCGCCACCGATAGCCGGCCGCCACTCTCAGGCCGCCGCCGACCCCCCCCTCGAGGTACCATCCCGCGCGGCCGCCGGGAGCGTGCTCGACGCCGAGCAGCAGCACCAGGAACCCCTCCTCGTCCGCCCCCGCGATCCCCGCGATCCCGCCACCCCCGTAGATCCCGGGGCCCCGGGCTGCCGGGCTCAGCAGGAAGTGGCCGAGCACCTCGCCGCGTGCCACGAACTCGCCGGCGGCCGAGCCCGCGGCCGCCGTCAGCGCGAGCCGGGTGCGTCGGGTGGTCCGGAGCGCGCCGTAGACGCCCCCCGCCACGAGTTCCGCATCCTGCGCGGTGAAGACGGCGTGCAACCCGATCTCGCGGGCTCGCTGTGCCGCCACTGCCTCGGGGAGCAGGAGCATCGCCAGCGCGAGGGCGGCTCGGCTACCCCAGGTCGATGTCATACGTCACGGGCAGATCCTCCGCGAGCGACGCCACGACCGAGCAGTACTTCTCGAGGGAAAGCTCGACGGCGCGGCGCGCCTTTGCCTCGTCGACGCCCTCGCCGCGGAGCCGGAAGACGAAATGCATCGAGACGTAGCGCCGCGGCTCCTCGGCTCGCCGAACCGCGCTGGCCTCGATGGCGAACTCCCTCAGCTCGACGCGCATCTTCTCGAAGATCATGGCGACGTCGGCGCCGCTGCAGGCCGCCGCTGCGAGCAGGAGTGCCACCACCGGGCTCACCCCGGCCACCGCTTTCCCGTCGAGCACGAGCGTCGAGCCGCCCGGGGCCTCCGTCTCGAACCGCATGCCGCCGCGCCAGGTGAGGGTGGCGGTCTTCGTTTCCTGTGCCATGTCGAATGTCGGCTTGATGGTGGTCCGGGATCCTAGCTGCCGACGCTCCGCTTCGTCGCGGCTGCCTGCTGATAATCCCAGATCGCGTAGAGCCCGACGGCGCCCGTGGCCCACGCGAGCGGGCGAAGATAGGGCGAGTCGAGGAGGAATGCCACGAGCGTCAGCACCTGCCCCACCGTCACGGCCTTTCCGCCGACGCGGGCCGGGATCGCCGCGGGTCGGCCGGAGACGAGCGTCGCCGCAAAGGCGATGGTGGCGACGACATCGCGCAGGAGCACCGCGAGCACCTCGAACGGCGCGAGCCGGCCGGAGAGGACCACGACCCCGAATGCCGAAACCATGAAGAGCTTGTCGGCCACGGGATCGAGAAAGGAGCCGAAGCGCGAACTGCCGATGCGCCGCGCGATGAAGCCGTCGAGCAGGTCGGTCGCGGCCGCCGCCGCGAGCACGGCGAGGCGCGCCGTGCTCGATGGAATGAGCACGAAGGCGAGCGCCATCGGCAGTCGCGACACGGTCAGCACGTCCGCGACGGTGACGCGGCGGCGACCTTGCTCGGCTCTCGGGGGCGGACTAGCTTCGGACACCTTCTCCTCGGGCTTCGGCGCCATGATGGATCGTGATCCGTTCCGCCGTGCACGCGCCCTGCCGAAATCCCTCCGCTGAATGTCCGGCGACTACGCGCAGCAGCTTCTCGAATTCGTCGAATTGACCCCCACCACGCTGGGCGACCCCGATGCGCTCGCCGCCGTGCTCGTGGCCGCGGCCGGTGCGATGGGCCTCGTGTCCCTCGGGCCGCCGGTGGTCCGCCGCGGCCCCCGCGGATGGGCGGCGAGCCTGATCGGCGACGATGGGCACATCGTGCTGCATGCCGCCCCCGATCAGGGCCGCTGCCTCATCGACGTCGTGGCTCGCACGCCCGCAGCCGCCGAGCGCGGCGGGGACGTCATCGCCCGCCGGCTCGGCGCGCGCTCGCCCGACTGACCCGGGAAGATGATCCCGCGTTCCCGGATCCTCGAGGCATGGCGCGACGAGCCTATTCCCTCGGCGTGAACTCGAGCGAGGCCGAGTTCACGCAGTAGCGCAGGCCGGTCGGGCGGGGCCCGTCGTCGAACACGTGCCCCAGGTGCGACCCGCAGCGACGGCAGTGCACCTCGATGCGCCGCATGAAGAGCGAATCGTCGGTCTCGGTTTCGACCGCGTCCTCCGCGACCGGCGCGAAGAAGCTCGGCCAGCCCGTGCCGGAGTCGAACTTCGTCTCCGAGTCGAACAGCGGCTCGCCGCAGCAGATGCACCGGTACATGCCTTCCGCATCGTGGTCCCAGTATGCGCCCGTGAACGCGTGCTCGGTGCCCTTCTCCCGGCAGATCCGGTACTGCTCGGGCGTGAGCCGGGCGCGCCACTCATCCTCGCGGGCCTGCCGTTCGGTCGTCATGCGACCAGCGGCTCCCCCTGCCGCATTCGAACTTGTTTCATGATGAAACTCCCTTCATTATCTATGCGTACGAGTGGCATCCCCAATCGGAGCGCCCCATGCGTTACCTGACCGCAGTCGCCCTGATGACCCTGCTCGGCTCCGCCGGCGGTTCAGGGCTCGGTGCCCAGACGATGCCGGCGGATTCGCTCGCGCACGCCCGGAAGCTCACCGAATGGTTCTTCACTGC
>JBLNHD010000287.1:0-6353 GCA_050268825.1 Gemmatimonadota bacterium | reverse complement strand
AGTGCGCACCTTCTTGATGGCGCTGCGAAGCTGGCTGCGCTGGGTGCGGTTCCGGGCCGTGGCGGCGGCGGTCTGACGCATGCGCTTCTTGGCGGACTTGATTCGCGGCACGGCTTCCTCGGGCTGCTGAAGGTCTCGTACGGGTAGTGAGCAACGACCATCCCCATCCCACCAATCCGGCGGCAATCGGAGCCACGCGGAGGCGAGCCGCGAATAGTATACGAGCCACCTCCTAAGGTCAAGCGGCTGAGAGTTTTGACTTCGTTCCACCGGGGGTGTAAACTCCGGCGCCTCATCCTCCGGCTCACGCTCGATTCCGTTCCGCTCCCGATCCCTGGCAGAGCCTGATCCAGACGATGACCAGCCGATGACGTCTCCTTTGACCGCCGCCTCCGACACACACGACGCCTCCGGGGCCATCAGTGCCGTCCCGGGCTTCGTGGTGCAACTCGATCTCTTTTCGGGACCGCTCGACCTGCTGCTTCACCTGCTGCGCGAGGAGCAGATCGAGATCGCCGATATCCCCATCGCGCGCATCGCCGACCAGTTCCTGAAGACCGTCCACCAGCTCGGTCTCAACCAGGCGGCCGATTATCTCGACATGGCGAGCCGGCTCGTGCGGCTCAAGGCGCAGATGCTCCTCCCGCGCCATGTCGACGACGAGGGCTGGGAGGATCCGCGTGCCGAGCTGGTGCGTCGCCTGCTCGAGTACCAGCAGATCAAGGAGATCGCCGTCTGGATGGGTCGCGCCGCCGAGCGGCGCTCGCACCTCTTCGCGCGCGGGTGGCTGCCCGAGCCCCCGGACCTCCCGCCGCCGCCCCTCACGCTCGACCTGCTCGCGCTGCTGGAGGCCGTGGATCGCGTCATCGCGGGCATCCCGACGCCGGTGCTGCACAAGGTGGTGGCGCGTCCGCTCGACGTCGAAGGCGCCACGAAGCGGCTGGAGGCGCTCCTCGCCGACCGCGAGGAGATCGGCTGGCTCGAAGCGCTCGGCCCACGGCCCACGATCGTCGACGTGCTGTCCACGCTGCTCGCCATTCTCGAGCTCGCCAAGCGGGGCTCGGTGCGTGTCACTCAACCGGTGCCCTTCGCACCGATGGTCATTGCCCGTGAATCCACTCGCACAGCTGCTTGAGGCGGCACTCTTCTCCGCCTCACGGCCCCTCGCCGCGGAGGAGCTCTCGACGCTCGAACCCGAGGCGTCGCTCGCCGACGTGCGGGTGGCGCTCGACCAGCTCCGCGAGCACTACGATTTCAACCAGCACGGCGTCGAGCTCGTGGAAATGGCGGGGGGGTGGCAGATCGTGACGCGGGCCGTGCACGCTGCGGCGATCGAGCGGGCCCAGTTTTCCGTCCGCGCGCCGCGCCTCAGCGCGGCGACGCTCGAGACACTCGCCGTCATTGCCTATCGGCAGCCCGTGGGACGCGCCGAGATCGAGGAGATCCGCGGCGTTTCCGCGGGCGGCGTATTGCGCACGCTTCAGGAGCGGGGGCTCATCGAGGTCGTGGGCCGGGCGGAGGGCCTGGGCCGGCCGCTGCTCTACGGAACGACGCCGCTCTTCCTCGAGCTGCTCGGCCTGCGGGACCTGAGCGACCTCCCGCGCGCCGATGAGCTCACGATTGCACTCCGGCCGCACGCGCCGGAGAATCCGGATCACGCGGAAGAGGCGGCGGTCTCGATCCCGTCCGAATCGTGACCGTGCGACTCGCATGAGCGAGATGCGGCTGCAGCGCGCGCTCGCACGCGCGGGCATCGCCTCGCGGCGCGCGGCGGAAGAGCTGATTCGCGCCGGCAAGGTCCGCGTGGACGGGAAGGTGGCCGAGCTCGGCTCCAAGGTGGACCCGGCCCGGCAGAAGATCACGGTGAGCGGCAAGGCGGTGCGGCTGGTGGAGCGCCGGTGGCTCGCGTTCCACAAGCCGCTCGGCGTCGTCACGACCGCGAGCGACGAGGAAGGCCGTCGCACCGTCTTCGATTTCATTCCGGACCACAAGGGACTCACCTACGTCGGGCGGCTCGACGTAATGACCACCGGCCTGCTGCTGCTCACGACGGACGGGGAGGCCGTGAGCCGCCTGACGCATCCGCGCTACCGGATCCCCCGGCGTTACACCGCCCTGGTGCATGGGCGGTCGCCGGGCGAGCTCGAGGGCCTGGTGCGACAGCGGGTGGTGATCGACGGCCGCCCGGTGGAACCGGGTGCGGTGCGCGTGCGTCCGGGAAAGGAGGGTCGCTCCATTCTCGACGTCACGCTGGAAGAAGGCCGGAACCGGATCGTGCGGCGCTGGTGCGAAGCGCTGGGCCTCAAGGTCGAGCGGCTCGCCCGCCTCGCCTACGGTCCCGTCCGCCTCGGCGACCTGCCGGTCGGACGGTACCGTCCGCTGACGCCGGACGAGGAGAAGGCACTCTACAAGGCGGTCCGGCTCGATCCGGACAGCGAATGACTACGGGAGCGTGACGATGGCGGCGCTGGCAACCGAGGATGCACTGTTCGGGCGGGTGGTCACCGAGGTCTCGAAGCGGATCGTCGGCCAGGACATCATGGTCGAGCGGCTGCTCATCGGCCTCCTCACGGGCGGTCACATCCTCCTCGAGGGCGTGCCGGGCCTCGCGAAGACGCTCTCGGTCCGGACGCTTGCCGAGATCATCCATGCGAGCTTCTCCCGCATCCAGTTCACCCCCGATCTGCTCCCGGCCGACGTGATCGGCACCATGGTCTTCGACCAGAAGACCCAGGAGTTCCACGTGAAGCGCGGCCCGCTCTTCGCGCACATCATCCTCGCCGACGAGATCAACCGCGCCCCGGCCAAGGTGCAGGCGGCCCTGCTCGAGGCGATGCAGGAGAAGCAGGTCACGATCGGCGGCACCACGTTCACGCTCGAGGAACCCTTCCTCGTGCTCGCCACGCAGAATCCGATCGAGAACGAGGGCACCTACCCGCTGCCGGAAGCGCAGCTCGACCGCTTCATGCTCAAGGTGCGGGTGGGCTATCCGACGCGCGACGAGGAGCGGGAAGTCCTCCAGCGCCTGGGCGGCGGGCAGGAGATCGAGGTCGATCGCCTCCTGGAGCCGCGCGCGATCCTCGAGGCGCGCGCCTCGATCGCCGCGCTCTACATGGATCCGAAGGTCCTGGATTACGTGGTGGATCTCGTCCGGGCCACCCGCGATCCGGCGGCCGTGGGCGTGAGCGACCTCAAGCCGCTGATCGCCTTCGGCGCCTCGCCGCGGGCATCGCTGGCGCTCGCCTCGGCGGCCCGCGCGCACGCGTTCATCCGCGGCCGCAACTATGTCGTGCCCGAGGACGTGCGTTCGCTCGCCCCGGACGTCCTGCGGCATCGCGTCGTGCTCACCTTCGAGGCGGAAGCCGAAAACGTCACGAGTGACGACGTCGTGAGCCGCCTGCTGGAGGCGGTGAAGGCGCCGTAGGCATGGCGACGGTCTCTCCGGATGTCCTGAAGCAGGTCAAGGCGATCGAGCTGCGCACGCGCGGGCTCGTCACGTCCCTCTTTGCCGGCGAGTACCGCTCGCTCTTCCGCGGGCAGGGCATGGAGTTCGCCGAGGTGCGCGCCTACGAGCACGGCGACGATTTCCGCGCCATCGACTGGAACGTGTCGGCGCGGCTCGCGAGCCCGTACGTGAAGACGTTCACCGAGGAGCGCGAGCTCACCGTCATGCTGGTGGTGGACCAGTCGGGCTCCACCCGGTTCGGCGAGCCGATGACCAAGGCGGCACTCGCCGTCGAGGTCGGCGCCGTGCTCGCGCTCGCGGCCGCTGCGCAGAACGACCGCGTCGGCGCGCTCCTCTTCGCCGACGAGGTCGAGCGCGTGGTGCCGCCGCGCAAGGGCCGCCGCCATGCGCTGCGGGTCATTCGCGACCTCATCGCCTTTGCCCCCGAGGGCCGGCGCACCAACCTCGCCGCCAGTCTCACCTACGCCACGCGCCTGCTCCGCCATCACAGCATCGTGGTCGTCCTGTCCGATTTCCTCGCCGAGGGATGGGAAAAGCCGTTGCGACGCCTGGCGGCGCGCCACGAGGTCGTCGCCATCGTCGTGGCCGATCCCCGCGAGCGCGACCTCCCGGAGTCGGGCTGGATCGAGCTGGCCGATGCGGAGACGGGGCGGCGGGTCCTCGTGGACACGAGCGACCGCGCAGTGCGGGATCGGGTGCGCACGCTGGCGGAGAAGCGCCGCGAGGAGCGGGCGCGCATGCTCGCCGCTGCCGGCGTGGACACGGTCCAGCTCACCACGGGCACCGACTACGCGATCCCGCTCCGGCGGGCCTTCGCCCTCCGCGCCCGTCGGCTCCGCCGCGGATGAGCGTCGCGGTGTTCTGGCTCGGCCTCGCGTCGCTCCAGGGCGCGGCGCAGCTCCCGACGGTCGGCGACACGATCTGGGTCCGCCGCGCCGTGCGCCTTCCTGCGCGCCACACGGCGCGCGCGCCGGCCTGGGAGCCGGAAGGCGACATCGAGCTGCTCGGCCGTCCCGAGCTCACCCTCCGGGGTGACTCTGCGATCGTCCGCTATCCGCTCGTTGCGTGGGCGCCCGGCGTGCATTCGGTGCCGGTGCCGTCTCCCACGCTGCTCGCACCCGACGGGACCATCGATTCGCTCCCAGCGGCCACCGTCCGTATCGAGGTGGCGAGTGTGCTCCCCGACCTGCCGGACAGCGCCATCGCGCCGCAGCCGGGCGCGGGCATCGTCGCCCGGCCGTCGGCGTCGCTCCTTCCCCTCGCGCTCCTCGGGATCGCGGCCCTCGCGCTGCTGGCGCCGCTGCACTGGTGGTGGCGCCGGCGCGGCGCACCGCTGCCGCCGCCCCCTGCGCCGGAGCCGACGCCGGTGCCGGTGGAGCGCTGGGCGGGCGCGGGGGAGGCGCGATCGGTGCTCGCGCTCGCCGCGGCCCGACTGCGGAGTGCCATGCGCGCGGCGGATCCCGACGCGCACGAAGGCCTCGATACGGCGAGCTGCGTCGCCTACGTGGCCGAGCGGCATCCCGACTGGCCGGTGGCGGAGATCGAGGCGACGCTCCGGGGCATCGACGCGATGCGCTTCGCACCCGGCACGCCCGAGGATGCGCTCGCGCTCTACCAGCGCGCGGACGTCCTGGCCGGCCGCATCGGCGGGGCCGCATGACCTTTGCCCGGCCGCTGCTGCTCCTCCTCCTGCTTGGGCTCGTGTGGTGGTACTGGCGCCGCCGCCGCCCCGGTGACGCCGTGCCGTACAGCGACGTGTCGCTGCCCGCCGCCGCGGCACGCGCACCCTGGTGGACCCGTGCGCCGCCCGTGCTCCGGGCCCTGGCGCTCGCGGCGTTCATCATTGGCGCCGCCGGCCCTCGTGTCGGAGGCGATACGGTCGAGGTCAAGCAGGAAGGCATCTCGATCGTCATCGCGATCGACATCTCGAGCAGCATGCTGGCCGAGGACTTCGCGCCGTCGAATCGCCTGGAGGTGGCGCGGCGGCAGGCCGTCGGGTTCATCCGGGGGCGCCAGGCGGACCGGATCGGGCTCGTCGCCTTTGCGGGCGAGGCGCTCACGCAGGTCCCCCTCACGCTCGACTATGCGGTGCTCGAGCAGGCGGTGCTCGATCTCCGGATCGGGACGCTCGAGGACGGCACCGCGATCGGGAGCGGGCTCGCGACGGCCGTGAACCGCCTTCGGCGCAGTCCGGACAAGTCCAAGGTGGTGCTCCTCCTGACCGATGGAGAGAACAACAAGGGGCTCATCGATCCGCGCACGGCCGCCTCCACCGCGCAGGCGTATGGCGTGCGCGTCTACACTATCGGCGTCGGCACGATCGGCGAGGCGCCGATGCCGACCGGGCGCGGTGTCGGCGGATTCCGCTACGAGATGATGCCGGTGCGCATCGACGAGCCGCTCCTGCGGGAGATCGCCGGGGAAACCGGGGGCCGCTATTTCCGCGCCACCGACGCCGAGGCGCTCAGCCGGATCTTCCAGCAGATCGACGAGCTCGAGAAGACGCCGATCCAGGTGACCCGCTACGCGCGCTACGACGAGAGCACCCGGCCGCTCATCGTATTCGGACTGCTCGCGCTGGGCCTCGAGCTCCTGCTCGGCTCGACGCTGCTGGTGCGCCTCCCATGATCTTCGAGCACCCGATCCTGCTCGTCGTGGCACCGCTCGTCGCGCTCGTGACGGCGCTGTGGATGTGGTATGCGCGGCGCCGCCGGCTGGTCCTCGCGCGTGCGTGGTCGCAGGCGCTCGAACGGACGGTCCGGGCGCGCGGGCGGTGGAGTCCGTTCCTGTTCGCCGCCGTGGCGCTGCTCGCGGTGGTCGCGCTCGCCGGGCCGCGCGGCGGCCGCACCAGTGTCACGACCGAGGCGCGCTCGCTGAGCATGGTGCT
>JBLNHD010000286.1:0-2843 GCA_050268825.1 Gemmatimonadota bacterium | reverse complement strand
GTTCGGCCGTCCGTGATGCAGCCCCGCGGCCCTCCCGCAGCCGGGGCAGCCGGGGAGACCCGGAGGCGAGTGCAGGAGGTCGGACCAGAAACACACGGGCCAGGAGTCGCGGATGGTCACCACCGAGGGGACACGCGATCGCTTCGCCGCCATCACGGCGGGGGGCGCCGACAGCACGTGCTGGCCATGGACGATGTCGATACCGTGCGTGGCGATCAGTTGTTCGATGCGCCGCGCGGCGCGCGGATACAGCCGTTCGTTCTTGAAGTAGTTCCGGATGCCCGGCAGGTTCGGCGCGTAGGCGTGGTGGTCGACCACCTCGAACCCCCCGTAGTGCAGCCCTTCAGGGCTGCCACCTGGTGACGCGCCGGCCGTCACCTTCACGACGACGATCTCGTGACCGCGGGCGCGGAGTGCTCGGGCCAGCTCGTACGTACTCCATCCGCTGCCTCCGCAGCGGGGAGGGAACGAATCGGTCGACAGCAGGATCCTCACTGGAACGCGTCACTCAGCGCGCGGCAATGCGCCGCCCAGCTGTACTCCCGTTCGGCGCGCTGGCGTGCGGCCGCGCCGAGCCGCGTGCGCAGGCTGGCGTCAGTGAGCCGCTCGAGCGCGTTCGCCAGCGCCGCCGCGTGCCCCCCGTCGGTGAGGTGTCCGCCTTCAGGCGGAACCCCCGTCCCCCTGTAGTTTCCGCCTTCAGGCGGAATCCCCGTTCCCGTGTAGTTTCCGCCTTCAGGCGGAACTCCCGTTGGATCGTACAGGATCCCCTCCCGCCCATCCTCGACGAGGTGTGGGATTCGCGCGACGGCGGGCGCCACGACCGGCAGACCCGCGGCCATGTACTCGAACATCTTGAGCGGCGACCAGTAGAAGCCGAGCGACAGCGGCTTGTGCGCGCCGAGATCGAACGGGGCGACGCCGATGTGCGCCGACGCCAGGGCTGCGGGCATCCGGTCGTGGGGCAGCGCACCGGCGAAGACCACGTTGTCGAGCCCGGAGGCCTCGGCCCGGACGGCCGGCAGCTCAGGACCGTCGCCGATGAAGAGTACCCCGATGTCGCGGCGGCCGCGCTCGCGCAGCAGGCGGGCCGCACGCGCGAGATGGATCGCGCCGTGCCAGCTGCGGAACGCGCCGGCGAAGACCGCCACCGTCCCGGCCGGCGGTGTGAAGGGCAGTGGCCCGGCGGCACCAGGATGGAAACGCACCGTGTCGGCGCCCCACTCCAGTTCCCGCACCTTCGCACGCGGGGTGCCCGGCGGCAGGATCGCGGCGCTCGGCGTCACGATCACGTCGGCGGCCGCGCACAGCCGTTCGCGCCAGCGCTGCATCGGTCTCACGAGCAGGGCGCGATCGACGAGCGCCTTGGTCGAGCCGGGATGATCGACCACCGGTGCGTTCACCTCCAGCACCGCCCGGGCGCCGATCGCGCGGGCGTGCAGGATCGCCTCGCCTCCGAAGTTGTAGTAGCGCTCCATGATCACGCCCGGGCGAAGCTGTTGCGCGATCCGCTTCACGGCCCCCGCCCGCGCCCACCGCAGCTGATTCGCCTTGAACGGTGGGGACATCGGAATCCATCGCACCGGGCCCGCGGGGAACGGTCCGTCACCGGGTGATGCCAGCACGTGGACCTCGTGACCGAGGGCGGCGAGCCCCTCGGCAACCGCCGTCACGTGCACGGAGCCGCCGCGCGTACCCGGCACCTCCTGGTCGATGGCGGCGTAGAGGACCTTCATTTCCTGACGAGCAGCGCGAAGAACGGTCCCGACCGGATGCGCCCGAACAGCAGCAGGTCGAGCTGCATCACGAACGACACGGCGCGCAGCGCGAGATACGTGGGCCCCCGCGCCGCGATCCGCTCCTTCGCCGCCGCCCGCGCCTCCCGCACCGCCGCCGCGTGCGCCACCGCCTCCGTTTCCTCCGTCCCCTCCGTGTTCGTTTGCCCCGATGACCCCTTGGGAGTTGGGAGTTGGCGTGTTGGGAGTTTGCGCGCGTGAGCGCGCTGAGCGCGCCGAGCGAGCGCCTTCTCGGCCGCGCGCACCAGGATGTTCTCGACGAAGCCGCCGACGATCGGGGTGTAGTAGCGAATCCGCCCGATCCGGAACCCGGCGGCGTCGGCCACCTGCTCGAGATGGGGGATGTCGCGCAGCGGATTGAGATGATCCGACTTGCGCAGGTGTTCCTGCCGGAGATCGACGATGCCGCGCCGGTCGAGCCACTCGGCGAAGCGGTTGATCCAGCGAAGCCCGAGCGCGATCCGCGAGTTCTTGCGCACGTGCGTGTAGACGAAGAGCGCGCCTCCGGGCTTCAGGACCCGTGCCGCCTCGGCGAGCATGCCGTCGAGGGCCTCGGGGGAGAGGTGCTCGAGCACGTCGAGCGACCAGGCCTTGTCGAACGTCGCGTCGGCAAACGGCAGGTTGCGCAGGTCGCCGAGCATGAGGTCCACCTGCGCGCGGGCCTCGCGCGAGAAGAAGGGTGCGATGTCGATGCCGACGACATCGGCGCCGAGATCCCGGTTCCACAGGATCGCCCGTCCGCTGCCGCAGCCAAGGTCCGCCACGAGTTCACCCGGCCTCGGGGCCAGAAAGCTGCGGAGCATGCCGTTGCGGATGCGGGATCCGAGCAGCGGCTCCGACACCCGCTCGTGCCGCGCATCGGCGTGCAGCGCCTCGTCGAGATACTTCGTCTGCTCCTCGAACATGCGCAACGGCCGCATGTCGAGGTAGTCTCCCCCCTGGAACGTCCGCCCGCACCCCGTACACCTGTAGTTTCCGGCTTCAGCCGGAACTGTGTGGCTTCCGGCTTCAGCCGGAACCACGCGCTGGCCGCAATCCGGGCACCGCACG
>JBLNHD010000285.1:0-15595 GCA_050268825.1 Gemmatimonadota bacterium | reverse complement strand
GATCACGAGCCGCCCGGCGCGGTGCCGGAGGCTGTAGCCCTCGGCGAGCACGGCGCCACGCTCGCCGAGCGCGGCGAAGGGAGGGAGGCAGGACAGGCACGACTCGGCGGTCCCGAGCGTGTCCTCCGTGACGATCACGTCGGGCGGGGCGGCCGCCAGGCCATGGTGCAGCGAGTCGAGGTACCTCGATCGGAGCGGCGCATCGAGCCGCGCGCTCACCGGCGTCTCGATCGAAAAGCGGCCGGCGGCCGGTCGGTCGGCGAGGAAGGCCACGGCCGGGTGGTTCCAGGCGAGGACACGTGCCCCCGGCGGCGTGGAATCCCGGATGAACCGCGCGCCGAGCCGCTCGTCGGCGGCCGTGACCATCCATGAGTCGTATCGCGCATAGTGAGCCGCGGCATCGCGTCGCCCGGTCATCAAGGCCAGCGCGCGGGCGATCTCGCCCAGTGGATGCCGCCCGAACGCCACGACACCGAGCATGAGGAGCGCCCCGGCGAGGAGTGCACGGCCCTCGCTCGGGCGCGCCGCGTCGTCCGCCGGCGCGAAGCGCGCAACCGCCGTCGCGGCCAGGATCGCGAGGACCGGGGTCACGATGTGCAGGCGGTACGGATAGTACGGTCGCTGCAGGAGCACGAGTGGAAGCGCGAGGACGAGCCATGCGCCGAGCAGCACGCCGGACCGCCGGTCGAGCCGGGCCACGGAAGGGATGCCCGCCGCCGCGAGCGGGAGCGCGAGCAGCACGACGGGGTCTTCCAGGAATCCGTAGGAAAGCGACTCCGAGAGCGCCGCGACGAGCCCGGCCGAGTTCTTCTCCGTGTTGAACCTGATCACCGCTTCCGCGAACGCGCCGAGTGTCCCGGTCGCCGCTGCAAGGGCGAGCCAGGCGCCGATCGGGACCACGAACCCCGCGACCGCCGCGAGCGAAAGCCGGGTGCGTCGAGCCGGGTCACCCAGCCAGGCCGCCAGCAGCGGCAGCAGGAGAAAGGCCGCGTAGTGCGGCTTGAGCAGCGCCGCGAGCGCGGCCGCTCCACCGACGACGGCGAGCTGCGCGGGCGACGCCGCGCGCTCCCGAACGAGAATCGGCGCAAGCGCGAGCAGCAGTGCCCAGGCGACCCACGCATCCGGCTGTGCGGTATTCATGAAGCCGGTGTTGGCGTAGGCCAGCACCCAGAGCAGCGCGGCCCCGACGGCCACCGTCCGCCCCGCGAACCGCGCGGCGATGCGAGAGATGGTGAAGGCGCACAGCGAGAGAAGGACCAGGTCGAAGGCGCGGATGCCCCACCAGTTCTTCCCGGTCACCAGCTGGACGAACGCAGATGGGTAGAACGACAGCGGGCCCTTCACGTCGAAGGCATCCCGGTAGGGCATGCCGCCGCGCACGATCACGTCGCCCACCCACGCGAAGGCGCCGTGGTCCCAGCCGAAGGGCCAGGTGAGGTACGTGACGGCCCACGCCACGACGATCAGGGCGGCCGCGGCGAACGCGAGGGCTGCGAGCGCGCGAAAGGCGCGGCCCACCTAGACCGGCACGGCCCGGGCGGCAGGCTCCACTCGCACCGCGCTCACCTTGAACTCGGCGATCTTGGCGTACGGATCGAGGCGGGGGTTCGTCAGCAGGTTGGCGGCCGCCTCGCGGAAATGGAAGGGAATGAAGATCTGGCCGGGCGCCTGCCGATCCGAGAGCCGCGCGCCGATGAGCAGCGACCCGCGCCGACTGGTGACGCGCATGGTGTCGCCGTCGCCGATGCCGAGGCGCATGGCGTCGCCGGGATGGATCTCCGCCACCGGCACCGGCTCACGGGAATCGAGGCCTTCGGAGCGACGCGTCATGGTACCGGTGTGCCAGTGATACATCTGGCGGCCGGTGTTCATCACGAACGGGTAGTCGTCGTCCGGCAGCTCGGCCGGCGGAAGATATTCCACCGGTACGAAGCGGGCCTTCCCGTCCGGCGTGGGGAAGCGCTCGGCGAAGAGGTACGCCGTGCCGGGATGGCCGCGCTCGGGCACCGGATACTGCAGGCCCGGGCCTCGCAGCGCGCCATAGGTGACGCCCCGCCACGAGGGGGTCACGGTGGTGATCTCGGCCATCACCTCTTCCGCATCGGTCCACGGGGTGGGCAGACCGAGGCGGTTGGTCAGGTCGATGATGATGTCGAGATCGCGCCGCGCCGCGCCGGGCGGATCGAGCGCGGGCTCGGTCAGCTGGATGCGCCGCTCCGTGTTGACGTAGGTGCCCCGCTTCTCGGCGAACGACGAGCCGGGAAGGACGACATCGGCCCAGCGTGCCGTCTCCGTGAGAAAGAGGTCCTGCACGGCGAGGAACTCGAGACCGCGCACCCATTCCTCGGCGTGCGAGATGTCCGGATCCGAGATCACGGGGTTCTCGCCCATCACGTAAAGCCCGCGGACGCCGCTGTCCGGGCGCGTCATCTCGGTGACCATGAGGCCGGGTTTGAGCGAGAGCTTTTCCTCCGGCACGCCCCAGGCCGCGGCGTACTCGCGACGGTTCGCGGGATCGGCGACGGGGCGGTAATCGGTGTAGGCGAAGGGGATCGCCCCCATGTCGCTCGCGCCCTGCACGTTGTTCTGCCCGCGGATCGGCATCATCTGCGCGCCCCAGCGCCCGATCATGCCGCACGCGAAGAGCAGGTTCAGCAGGCTCGCGACGATGTCCGTGCCGGTCGCATGCTGGGTGAGGCCCATGGCCCAGAGCGTGGAAGTGCGCGGGCCGCGGGCGTACATCTCGGCGGCGGCGCGGATCGTGTCGGCCGGGATGCCCGTGATCCGCGAGCCGACGGCGAGCGTGTACGGCTCGACCGCCTTCGCGACGGCGTCGAAGTCGTGCATGCGCTTGCGGATGAACGTCCGGTCCTCGAGGCCCTCGGCGAGGATGTGGTGGAGCATCGAGTTGAAGAGGGCGACGTCGGTGCCGGGGAGCATCTGCAGATGGATGTCCGCCAGCTCGGCCAGCTCGAGCCGGCGCGGATCGGCCACGATGAGCCGGGCCCCGCGCGCAACGGCCCGCTTGATCAGCGCGCCGAAGACCGGATGCGACTCCGTGGTATTGGCGCCGGCGATGAAGATGACGTCGCACGCCTCCTCGATCTCGCGCATCGAGCCGCTGGCCGCGGCGGTGCTGAGCGCGCGGTTCATCGCGGCCACCGACGTGGAATGGCAGAGGCGGGTGCAGTGATCGAGGTTGTTGGTTCCGAGCGCCCCGCGCACCATGCGCATGAAGGCGTAGTTGTCCTCGTTGGTGCACTTGGCCGACGACAGCGTGGCGAGTGCATCCGCTCCATCGGCGCCCCGGATCCGGAGGAGCTCCTGCGCCGTCAGGCTCAGTGCCTCCTCCCACGAGGCCTCGCGGAACGCGTCGTACCACTCGGCGGGCGTGGCCACCCGGTCCCGCACATCGTCGTCTCCTCGCCGCCCGCGCCCGGTGAGCGGTGGCTTGCCGACCTGCCGCTCGGGCGGCCGCGGCTTGCGCTTTCGTCCGATCTCCTCGATCAGGTGCCAGGGCCCCTCCCGGTGCCGGGGCCACTCGCCGGTCCAGCGCCATGCTCCGGAGGCCTCGCGCTCCCAGCCGCGCCGGATCAGCGGCCGTTCCAGCCGGTCACGGTGCTGGGCGAAGTCGTATCCGAACCGGCCCTTCACACAGGTGGAGCCCTGGTTCGGCGTGTTCTCCTCGATCCACGGGGAGGTGACCCGCATGAGCTTTCCGTCCTTCGCATGCAGGTCCAGCTGGCAGCCGACGGCGCAGTACGGGCAGACTGAGCGAACCACGCGATCCGGGCGCGACAGCGCTTCGGTGCCGAAACGCTCGCGGGGGATGAACTCGAAGATCGCGTTCGTCGGGCAGACGCGAACGCACTCGCCGCACCAGGTGCAGCCGGCGTGGTCGGGATCGCCGTCGCCGCCGACGATGATCTGGGCGTGCATGCCGCGCTCCGCCACCTCGAGCACGCCCACCACCTGGATGTCCTCGCACGCCCGCACGCAGCGGGTGCACAGGACGCAGAGGCTCATGTCGTGGCGGATCATCGCATCCCCGGGCCGCTCGTCCCCGGCCCGGAGCGGGAGCTCGCGCGCCGCCGGGGGCGAAGGCATCACCCCGTACCGGGTGACGTAGCGCTCGAATTCGTTGCGCGGCGCCGCGCGCCCCCCGTTGGCGAGGTGCTCCCCCGGGTACCGCTCGAGAAGGAACCCGAGCACCCCGCGCCGGTTGGCCACGGCCGCGGGGGATTCGGTCTCGACCGCCATGCCGTCCACCGCCGCGGTGGCGCACGCCGGCACGAGCTTGCCCTGGCCCGCCACCGAGACGAGGCAGATCCGGCAGTTGCCGACATTGGGCAGCTTGGGGTACCAGCAGAGGGTCGGCACGTCCACGCCCGCGCCCCGGGCGACGTCGAGGATCGTCGCGCCAGGTTCGAAGGAGATGCTGCGGCCGTCGAGCGTGAGGGTCGGCATGAGGGCACCCGGGTGGAAGGGCTACGCTCCGATTCTAGGCGGCCCGCAGCACGCGAGCAAGGCAGCAAAGAGGCCGGCATCGCTGCCGGCCCCCGATTCCGCGTTCAGGCGGCTCAGGCTAGGGCCCGGCGCCCGACGCTTCCGACTCGAGCTGCTGCTCGGGCCGGGTGAGCACGAGTCCGGGGCTGCGGCGCGCCGAGCCGCGGCGGCGCGACCGCGCCACCTCGTCCCGTGCCCAGCCGTCATAGACGCCCAGCAGCGCCTCGGGCGCGAGCCCACTGCGGCCCGGCATGAGCACGTGAACGCCGCAGGGGCCGGTGACCTCCTGCAGCTGTTCGAGGAAGGTGCACCGGGTCACCGGATCGGTATCGCTCAGCGATGCGGCGTCGATGACGACGAGATCGAGCGGCGCGGGGAAGGGAGGGAGCCAGCAGCCGGGCTGCACGAAATAGCAGTCCGCGGTCGAGGCGAGCCCTTCATTGGCGAGGCCCGATTCGACGCGCTCGACCGCGCCCATGTCCGCGGCGATGAACGTCACGTACGAATCGTACGCTGCCAGAAGGTAGGCGGCCGGTTCGGCCCCAGCTCCCACGACCAGGGTCATGTCCTCCGGCTCGAGCCTGGGGAGGAGCGCGGCGAGTGCGCAGTCCGGCTCGAGTCGCCAGTGCGTCGGTTCGCGCTGGGCCTTTCGCAGACGGGTGTACTGCTGCTTCCAGCGACTGAAGGCCGGCAGCTTGAGCTGGCGCACGATCATCCGGTCGACCGCCTCCTGCATCAGGACTTCGGTCAGGAGGAACTGGCCTTCGTAGCTGTCCTGCATCTCGGCGGCGGCTTCGCTTGCCATCTCCATGAGGCGGGTGCGGCCCAGCGAGTTCTTGTAGGTCTCGATCCGCTGCAGCACGTACTCCAGGTATTGCTGCTTGAGGGAGGGGAGGGGCCGGCGCTGCCGGGCCCGGACCGCTTCGGTGGTTCTCAGCATGGCTCGACGTGCACGACGACTTCGTGCAGCTGCAGGCGGTCCCGCAGCAGCTGCTCGACTTCGTCCGCGATGAGGTGGGCGCTGGCCACATCCGCGGACCCGTCCACGGAGATGGTGAGCTCGGCGAACCGCGCGGCGCCGGCGATCCGGGAGCGGATGGCGTACGCGGCGTGGACCCCCTCGACACGTTCCGCTTCGTTGCGGATCGTCGTGGCCTCATAGGCCCGCTCATCCACGAGCGTCGGCATGGCCTGGCGGACGATCATGTAGCCCGCCCGGGCCACGAAGAGCGCCACGATGATGGCGAGGACGGGGTCGGCCCAGCCGAGGCCCAGGAATGAGAGGCCGAGGCCGCCGAGGACCGCGAGGGTAATGAAGACGTCCATCCGCGTGTGCATCGCATCCGCGACGAGCAGCTCGCTCCCGAGCCGGCGGCCGGCGCGCGCCTCGCTCACCGTCACGACGACGTTCACCAGGAGCGTGATCCCGAGGAGCGCGATGGACAGGG
Organism: Gemmatimonadota bacterium; assembly: GCA_050268825.1. Taxonomy (GTDB): domain Bacteria; phylum Gemmatimonadota; class Gemmatimonadetes; order Gemmatimonadales; family GWC2-71-9; genus CAMLLJ01. The sequence continues at coordinate 9,641 of JBLNHD010000285.1, read as the reverse complement.
CGTCCACCCGCGGCGGCTCCGCCCCTTCCAGGAGCCGCACGGTAGCGCCGCGCAGCAGCTCGAAGATGGACACGGAAAGAAAGACGACGATGAGAAGTGCGCCGAGTGTCTCGAACTTGGCATGACCATAGGGATGCTCGGCGTCGGGGCCTTTCGAGGCCACGCCGATGATGGCGAGGCCAACGACGTTGTTCAGCGCGTCGACGGCAGACTGCATGGCATCCCCGAATACCGCCAGGGAGCCGCTCGCAACGCCGACGATGAACTTGACCGTGACGACGAAGAGATTCGCGATGAGAATGCCGACCAGGACACGGCGGATCCCGGAGTTCCGGGTCGTCGAGTCGGCGAGGCTCGGCATGCGGATAAGTTCGTAAGAGAGGCGAATGCTGTCAACGGATCGTCGGCGATCGGCGCTCCGAGCGGCGATCCGGGCGTCAGGCGCTTCACACGAAACCACGAAAGGGATGAAAGGGGGCGGTGGAGAGGGGAGTGCCGCTGTGTCGGGCGAGCGGGGTGATTCGGGTGGGGCGTTCGCTATATCGCGAAAACGCGAAAACGCGAACAAGCACGACAAACTGCCGAGGCCTTGCAGCGAGCGGGCCCTTCGTCTTTCGCGTTTTCGCGCTTTCGCGATTGATCCAAAGAGCCACCACCACCCAAGTCCCCGCCCGACGCACGGCGCCCTCCCCGTCCACGGCGCCTTTCGCCCTTTCGTGGTCTCGTGCGCGCCATCGATCCCGACGCCCGGTCCGACCCCCACCGCTTGCGCTGAGATATTTAGACAAGTATCTTAGCATCCATGGACAAACCGTTCCGCGCCCTGGCCGATCCGACGCGTCGCCGCATCCTCGAGCTCCTGCGGGACGGGGACCTCGCGGCGGGGGACATCGCGGCGCAGTTCCCCATCGCCTTCGCCTCGGTCTCGCACCACCTCCAGATCCTCAAGGAGGCGGACCTCGTGCTCGCGCGGCGGGACGGTCAGCACATCCGGTATTCGCTCAACACCACGGTCTTCCAGGACGTGGTCCAGCACCTGCTCGACATGGCTCCCCCCCGGCGCAGGAAAGGAGGCTGATCATGCGGAAGCTCATCCCCGGCATCCTCGCCACGCTCGCGGCCCTCGGATTCGGCGCCTGGGCGCTGCCGAACCTCCCCGAGCAGGTGGCCACGCACTGGGGCTTCGACGGCAAGCCGGACGGCTGGTCGTCCCGTACCACCGCCGTCTTCGTGCTGCCGATCATCGGCCTCGGGATCGCTGCGCTGCTCGCCTTTCTCCCGCGGACCGATCCGCGGCGCCAGAACTTCGAGCTGCACGCCGCGACCTACTGGCTCGTGGCCAACGCCAGCCTGATCGTGATTGCGGCGATTCACGTGGGCATGATCGGATTCAACCTCGGATGGCCGATCCCGCTGTCGCGCGTCGTGGCCATCGGCGTAGGGGGCCTCTTCGTGATCATCGGCAACGTGATGACGCGCATGCGGCCCAACTGGTTCATGGGGATCCGGACCCCCTGGACCCTGAGCAGTGATGCCGTCTGGCGGAAGACGCATCGGGTCGGCGGCTACGGTTTCGTCGCGGGCGGCATCCTCACGATCCTCGCCGGTCTGCTGCGCCCCGACTGGGCGACGTGGGTGATCACGGGGTCAGTCGGCCTGGCCGCGCTCGGCTCGGTCGTCTACTCCTATGTGCTCTGGCGCGAGGAGCACGAGGCCGCGCGCACGAACGCGTCGCGCCCGGAGGCTGGGCGGTGAAGCGGGCACGGCGCACCACCTCGGCGCTGGCCGCGCTCGCGGCCGCATCGGCTACGCCCGGCATGAGCCAGGAGCCGGAGCCGCAGATGATCGAGCGGGAGATCGTGATCGGGGAGGCGCCACTCGCGCTCCCGGGCCTCCTGACGCTTCCCGCGGGCAGGAAGGGGCCGTTCCCCCTCGTGGTCCTCGTCCATGGCTCGGGGCCGAACGATCGGGACGAGACGATCGGACCCAACCGGCCATTTCGCGACCTCGCGCGCGGGCTTGCCGAGCGCGGCGTCGCGGTGCTCCGGTACGACAAGCGCACGCGCGTCTATCCGATGAGCTTCGCGAACCGGGTGTTCACGGTGCGCGAGGAGACCATCGACGATGCGCTTGCTGCGATTCGCCTGGCGCGGACCCTTCCGGAGGTGGATTCACTGCGTGTCGTCGTGGCCGGGCACAGCCTTGGCGGGATACTCGCGCCGCGCATCGCGGAGATGGACGGGAGGCTCGCCGGCGTGGTCCTCCTCGCCGGCGCGTCGGACGAGTCGCTCCCCGACATGATCGACCGCCAGTTCGCCTACCTGCTGACGCTCCCCGGGGCCGACACCACGGTCATCGCGGCGCAGCAGCGCGCGATGGCGCCGGGGCTCGCGAGCGTCCGCGCGCTGACACCCGCCGACTCGGCGAGCGTCGCACCCCTGCTCGGCGCGCCGGCCGCCTACTGGCTCGACCTCGCAGCCTACAACTCGCTCGCCACCGCCAAGCGACTCCGCATGCCGCTCCTCATCGTGCAGGGGGCGCGCGACTACCAGACCGGCGATCGCGCGTTTGCCCGCTGGCAATCCGAGCTCGCCGCGCGCAGCGACGTGACGTTTCGTCTCTACCCCGCGCTGAACCATCTCTTCATGCCCGGAACCGGCCCGGGCAATCCGGCCGAGTACGCCGTCCCCGGCCGGGTGGCGGAGGTCGTCCTCGAGGACCTGGCCACGTGGATTGCGGGTCTCGCGCCGAGGTGATCCCGGCACTGGCCCGACGCTTGCGTTAGTCCCCTTCCGATGCCCGGCCGACTCCGGCCGGGCGCCCGTTCCATCCAGTTGCCTTCCTGTGCCCCATCGTCGGTCCGCGCCCACGCGGAAGGGGAGCCCCATGCCGGAAACCGGACTCAGTTGTCGCTTCTGCGCCACGCCGCTCCGCCACAGCTTCGCGGACCTGGGCACGTCTCCCCTCGCCAATGCCTACCTGACCGAGGACCAGCTCGGCCAGGGCGAGACGTTCTATCCGTTGCATGCCTATGTCTGCGAGCGGTGCTTCCTGGTGCAGCTCGGCGAGTTCGCGCCGCCCGAGGTGATCTTCAGCGACTACGCGTATTTCTCGTCGGTCTCCGAAAGCTGGGTCGAGCACGCGCGCCGCTACGCCGAAACGATGACGCGCCGGCTCGGCCTGGGGGCGTCGAGCACCGTGATCGAGGTCGCCAGCAACGACGGATACCTGCTTCAGTTCTTCCGCGAGCGCAGCATCCGCGTGCTCGGCGTCGAGCCGGCCGCGAACGTGGCTCGCGCCGCCGTGGAGCGAGGCATCCCGACGCTCGTCCGGTTCTTCGGGCAGGAGGTGGCGGCGAGTCTCGCTGCCGAAGGGAAGCATGCCGACTTGCTCGTCGGCAACAACGTCCTGGCCCACGTTCCCGACATCAACGATTTCGTCGCCGGGGTGCGGACGGTACTGGCGTCCGACGGGCGGGCGACGTTCGAGTTCCCGCATCTGCTGAAGCTCGTGCAGGAGATCGAGTTCGACACGATTTACCACGAGCACTTCTCGTATCTGTCGCTGCTCGCCGTCTCGCGGATCTTCGGTGCGCACGGGCTCACGGTCGTCGAGGTGCAGGAGCTGCCCACGCACGGCGGTTCCTTGCGGGTGCACGTCCGGCGGACCGAGCGCGCCGGCATCGTTGACCCGAGTGTGTCCCAGGTCCTGCACAAGGAACGCACCGCCGGGCTCGATCGCATCGAGACCTACACCAGCTTCCAGCACGCCGTGCGCCGCACCAAGCGGGAGCTGCTCAAGTTCCTCAGCAATGCCAAGCGGCACGGGCGGTCGGTCGTTGCCTATGGTGCGGCGGCGAAGGGCAACACGCTCCTCAACTATTGCGCCATCCGGAACGACTTCCTCGACTATGTCGTGGACCGGAGCCCGCACAAGCAGGGGCGTTTCCTCCCTGGCACACGCCTCCCCATCTGCGGTCCGGAGCGGATCGCAGAGACGCGACCGGACTACATCCTGATTCTGCCCTGGAACCTGCGCGAGGAAATCGTCCGCCAGATGGCGCACGTTCATGCGTGGGGGTGCCGCTTCGTGGTGCCGATCCCGAGCGTGCGGGTGCTGCAGCCGCTGGTGCCGGGGCACATCTTCGCGCTGCGGCGGCGGATCGCCTAGAGCGCGACGAGCACCGCGCCCTTCAGGTAGCCGGTTTCGGCCACGGTCAGCAGCTCCGGGTGGTCACGGCCCTGTCCCAGGAGGCGCTGAATGACGATGCGCCGGCCGCTGTCGCCGGCCGCTTCGGCGAGCATCGCCATGAACGCTTCGCGCGACACGTGGTACGAACATGAGGCCGTGACGAGCGTGCCTCCGGGGTTGAGGATGCGCATGGCGCGGAGGTTGATCTCGCGGTAGCCGCGCAGCGCCTGCGGCACCGCGCGCTTCGTCTTGGCGAACGCGGGCGGGTCGAGCGCGATCGTATCGAACCGTTCGCGCGCCCGCTCGAACCCCCGCAGCGCCTCGAACGCATCCGCTTCCCGCCATTCGATATTCGTGAAGCCGTTCAGCCCGGCGTTCTCCGCGCCGCGCGCGAGGGCGTCCGCGCTCACGTCGAGCGCGACGACCGCGCCCGCCCTTCGCGCCATGTGCAGCGCGAACGAGCCATGGTAGGCAAAGCAGTCGAGCGCCCGCCCTCCCGGTGCCGTGAGATCTCCCGCGAGCACGCGGGTCGGCCGCTGGTCCACGAACGCCCCCGTCTTCTGGCCGCTCCACGGTGCGGCGAAGTACCGGATCCGGCCTTCGCGCACCTCGACCTGTTCGGGAACGCTGCCCGCTGCGAGCTCGACCCGCTCGTCGAGACCTTCCCGCCGCCGCACCGGGACGTCGTTCCTGAAGAGGATCCCCTCGGGATCGAGGACAGAAGCCACCGCCTCCACCACCTCGCTGCGCATCGTCTCGAGCCCGGCCGAGAGGAGCTGGACCACCGCCCAGCGATCGTATCGGTCCACGACGAGCGACGGCAGTCCGTCGCCTTCGCCGTGCACGACGCGGTAGGCCGTCGCGTCGATCCCCTGGCGCCGCGCGAATGCGGCGCCGATCGCCTCGCGCCACCACGCGGCATCGACCGGCCGATCGCCGCGCTCGAGCAGGCGGAGACGGATCTCGGAGCGGGGCGAGTGCAGTGCCTGGCCGAGATACTTCCCGCGCGCATCCTGAACGCGAACCAGTCCGGGCGCGTCGGGGGCCTCGATGACATCGCTCCGGTAGATCCACGGGTGGCCCCGCACCCACCGCTCGGCGCCGCGCGAGGAGACCCTGGCAACGCCCGTCACCCGGTGGCCCCGGTGCGCGGCTGGTGCTTGATTGTGCGCATGGCGAACAATGTAGCCGCCCTCGTGCGGCTGATGCTCGTGACCGACGACCGCCTGGTGCGGGGCAGGGACCTGGTGGCACTCGCGCTCGCCGCGGAGCAGGGCGGCGCGTCGTCGGTGCAGCTGCGGCTCAAGGAGGCGGAGCCGCGCGCGCTCGCCGAGGCGGCGCGTGCACTCGTCGCGGCACTGACGGTGCCCGTGCTCGTGAACGACCGGCCCGACGTGGCCGCCGTCGCGGGCGCGGCCGGGGTGCATCTCGGCCCCGGCGACCTGCCGCCCAAGCTCGCGCGCCGCGTCCTCGGCGCGGACGCCATCATCGGCGCATCGGTCGGCTCGGAGGGCGAAGCGCTCGCAGCAGGCGATGCGGACTACTGGGGGATCGGACCGTGGGCGTCGACGGCGACGAAGGGCGACGCGGGCGCGCCGCTCGGTGCCGAGGGATTCCGCCGGCTCGCCGCCCTCGCGGGCTCGCGGCCGTGCATCGCGATCGGAGGAGTGCTGCCCGGGGACGTGGATGCCGTGCGGACAGCCGGTGGCGCCGGGGTGGCCGTGGTGTCGGGGATCCTGGCGGCGGCGGATGTGACGGCCGCGACGCGCGCCTACGCCGAGCGACTACTCGCCTGATGCGGCGCGCGCGCGCCGCGATTCGGCCACGGCTCGCAGGTGCTCGCGATACGTGCGCGTGAACACGTGCCGTCCGTCGGGCCGCGCGACGAAGAAGAGGAACGGCACCGTGTCCGGATAGAGTGCCGCCTCGATGCTCCGCAATCCCGGCGAGTTGACGGGGCCCGGCGGGAGACCGGGGTGGAGGTAGGTGTTGTACGGCGATTCGAAGCCATAATCCTTTTCGAACAGCCGCTTCTTGCGCTCGCCCGTGCGGAGCATGATCGCGTACTGGATCGTCGGACCCGCCTGGAGCGCCATCCCGATCCGGAGCCGGTTGTGGTACACGCCGGCGATCACCTCGCGCTCCTCGTCCACGCGCGCCTCCCCCTCCACGATCGACGCGAGCGCCATCAGCTCCGACCGGGTCAGGTCGAGGGTGTCGAGCCGCGCATCCCATTCCGGCTTCCAGACCTGCAGGAACTCCGTGGCCAGCCGGCGAACGAGCTCGCGTGCCGTGATGCCCTCGGGCAGCTGGTAGGTATCGGGCCGGAGGTACCCTTCGAACGAGCCGGCGGCGATCCCGACGGAATCGGCCAGGAGGGAGTCTCGCGCGGCGGCCTCGAACGAATCGGCGTGGATGCCGAGGCGCGCCTCCGCGAGCTCGGCGATATCGCCGATCGTCAGCCCCTCGGGCACGGTGAACCGCACCTCGAGCTGCTGCGGCTCTTCCAGAAGCCGGAGGATGCCGGCATGTGAGGTGCCGCGCGGGATCTCGAAGACGCCGGCGCGCACCGAGCGGTCGGCACCGGTGAGCTTGGCCCGCAGCTTGAGCGCAAGGCGGTTGCCGACGAGCCCGTGGGCCTCGAGCGAGTCGAGCACGCTGGCGAAGGTGGCGCCCGGTGGGACGATGATCCGTTCGGAGGTGCCGTCGGCCCCGGGCGTGCCGCCGCACGCGGCGAGGAGGAGGAGCGTCGGAAGCAGTCGTCGCATCTACCCGTTCCGGCGTCGATCGAGGAATTGCTGGAGCAGGATCGCGGCCGCGAGTGCGTCCACGTCCTCCCGCCGTCCGCGGGTGCTCCCGCCCTGTTCGCGGATGGCGCCGAGGGCGCGGGCACTGCTCATCCGCTCGTCCTGCAAGTATAGGGGGAGGCCGGTGCGGCGGGCCATCGCGTCCGCCAGCTCGCGTGCGGCGACGGCCGACACGCCCTCCTCCCCTTCGCCGGTGAGCGGCAGCCCGACGACGAGCCCGACCGGCGTGTGCTCCGCGACGAGCTCGAGGAAGCGCGGCATCGGGAAGCGCTTGCCGGCGCGCCGGACCAGTGTCGTGAGGGGGGTGGCGAGGAGCTGGGTCTCGTCGCTGAGCGCGAGGCCGATGCGAACCTCGCCCCAGTCGGCCGCGATGATGCGGCCGGTGCGGGGGATGGCGGAGTGGGTCACGCTATGGCCAGGAGGGGCGACTCGTGCGTCGCCCCTCCTACTGGGCCATGGTGGCGAAGAATTCCTTGTTGTTCTTGGTGCGCTTCATGCGCTCGAGGAGGAACTCGAGGGCCTCGACGGGCGGCATGTCGGCCAGGAAGTTGCGCAGCAGGTAGACGCGGTTGAGCTCGTCCTTGTCCATGAGGAGCTCTTCCTTGCGCGTCGAGGTGCGCTGGATGTCGATCGCCGGATAGATGCGCCGGTCGGCGAGGCGGCGGTCGAGTACGAGCTCCATGTTGCCGGTGCCCTTGAACTCCTCGAAGATCACCTCGTCCATGCGGCTGCCGGTGTCGATCAGCGCCGTGGCGATGATCGTGAGGCTCCCGCCCTTGTCGATGTTGCGCGCGGCGCCGAAGAAGCGCTTCGGCTTCTGCAGGGCGTTGGCGTCGACGCCGCCGGAGAGGATCTTCCCCGAGTGCGGCACCACGACGTTGTGCGCTCGCGCGAGGCGCGTGATCGAGTCGAGGAGGATGACCACGTCCCGCCCATGCTCCACGAGGCGCTTGGCCTTCTCGATGACCATGTCGGCCACCTGCACGTGGCGGTCCGCCGGCTCGTCGAAGGTGGAGGAGATGACCTCCGCCTTGACGTTCTCCTCCATGTCGGTCACTTCCTCGGGACGCTCGTCGATGAGGAGCACGATGAGCACGATCTCGGGGTGGTTCTCCGAGATGGCGTTGGCGAGCTTCTGCATGAGGATCGTCTTGCCCGCCTTCGGCGGGGCGACGATGAGTCCGCGCTGGCCCTTGCCGATCGGCGAGAGGAGGTCCACCACCCGCATCGACAGGTCGCCCGTCTTCCGCTCGAGGCGGATGCGCCCGTCCGGGTAGCGCGGCTTCAGGTTGTCGAAGCCGATCCGGTGCTTCGTCTTCTCGGGCTCCTCGAAGTTGACGCTTTCGACCTTGAGGAGCGCGAGGTACCGCTCGCCTTCCTTGGGCGGGCGGACCTGGCCCATCACGGTATCTCCCGTGCGCAGGTCGAACCGCTTGATCTGGCTCGGGCTCACGTAGATGTCGTCGGGGCCGTACAGGTAGTTCCAGTCCTGGCTGCGCAGGAAGCCGTAGCCCTCGGGCAGGATTTCGAGCACGCCCTCGCCACGGATGACCGTATCCTTGTCGAGGAGCGACTGCTCGATCTTGAAGATGAGATCCTGCTTGCGGAGGCCTGAGTAGTTGGTGATGTTCAGCTCTTCAGCCAACGAATGCAGTTCCGCGACGGACTTCTGCTTCAGTTCAGCGATATCCACGGAGGGAGCTCCGAGCGGGTTGGCCCCCGATCGACGGGGCCGGTGGGTGGAGTGGGACCGGGACCTGTTATGTGTGCGGATCGTCGATGACTCGGCGGATCGTTATCTGATGGGGAGTTCCGGAGGCGCAGAGCGTGCGGTTTCTGGAGGCGGTGAGGCCGCGGCGCGACCGGAAAGCAAGATGAGAAGCTAGAGGGGGCCGTATCGTCCGTCAAGAGGAATCCCTCCCGGCAGCCCGTACCGGCGCCCGCCTGGAAGAGCTCACATTCGCGTTCGAAGCCTGGCGGGTGGTGCGGCTGGGAAGCCGGGAAGTGGTGGATGCCGTCGTGGCACCCGCCCACCGGGCCCCCTCTCCCGCGCTCGCCGCGGCCCTGCGCCGCTGGCGGGGCGCGCACTACTGGTCCGACCCCGCCCGCACCGGCCTGGTCCTGATCCGCCCGGTCGAGCCGGAGCGCGAGGAGCGGTGGGTCCTGCACGCCGTGCTCGCCCTTCTGACCGTCGTGTGCGCCCTCGGCGCCGGCGCCGCGCTCGCCGGAGACTGGTTTCCGCCCCGGCCGCCCCGGCATCTGGGACCGGTCGCGGGGACCGTGGCCGCCGCGCTCGGCTTCTTCTCCGAGATCGCCGCAGGAGGGTGGCGGGACATCCTGGCGGGCTCCTCCTTCGCGTTTCCCCTTCTCGGCATCCTCCTGATCCACGAGCTGGGCCACTACTTCGCCGCGCGGCGCTACGCGATCGACGCCTCGCCGCCGTTCTTTCTTCCCGTGCCGCCGACGCTCTCCCCGATCGGGAGTCTCGGTGCGTTCCTCCGGATCCGGACCCCGGTCCTCGACCGTCGCCAGCTGCTCGACGTCGGCGCCGCCGGGCCGCTGGCCGGGTTCGTCATCGCGATCGGCGTGCTGGTCTGGGGCTACTCCACCTCCGAGGGGCTGTCGCTCGGCGCCGAGACGCCC
>JBLNHD010000284.1:0-2783 GCA_050268825.1 Gemmatimonadota bacterium | reverse complement strand
AATGGGCGCGGCCGCATCAGCAGCAGGTTTGCCCGGACCGCGGTAAAGGGGACGGGCAGCAGAGCGGCCACTGCCACGAGCCAGTAAAAGCGGGCGCCTGCCATGCGCGCGGCTGGACTGCCCGGAGACCCGCGCATCATTCGGCGGCGCACGATCCCGAGGCAGGTCGTGTCGACCAGAGCACCCATGCCTGCACAGAGGCTCCCGAGCGCGCAAGCAAGCACCACCGCCCCTGGGGCAAGGCCGTTGGCATAGGCGACCAACAAGGGCTCGAACGGCATGGGGAAGACGGTATTAGTGAGCACCGCGAGCCCGAGAAAGGGCACCACCTCGAACCCGGTCATGAGGCCGCTCCGACCGCGCGGGCATTCCAGAGGAGGGCACGGCGGGGTCGGCCGAAGCGTGGTTCACGATGCCACGGGATCGCGCGGCCGAGGGACCGGACAGGATGGGAGAGCAGCTGGCTGAGGGGCGTCTCGTGGACGAACTGGCCGCCGGGCGCCAGCACGCGCGCGATCTCCGAAACCGCCTCCGCCGCGCGGGCTATGTGGTAGCAGGTCCCGAAATCGAGGACGAGGTCGAACGAGGCCTCCGGAAAGGGGAGTGCGCGGACGTCGCCCGGCACCAGCTCGGCGGCGACCCCCGCGCGGGCAACTCGTTCGCGGGCAGCGTCGAGCGACGTCGGGTCGACGTCGAGCCCGGCCAGCCGGGACGGCTCGAGGAGGCGCGCCAGCGGGACCAGAGCGATCCCGCGACCGCATCCGATCTCCAGCACGCGCACCCGTTTCGGGAGCCGGAGCGCCCGGACGAGGATCGGGACCTCCAGCATTTCCTGGCGCAGATTGCGCCCTTCCTCGTTGGGGAAGGGCCGGTACTCGCGGTCGCCGCGATGCAGCGCCCAGCGGGTGGGGAGGGAAATGGTGGACATCACGACCTCCGGGCAGGGTCGAGACGAACATCGCGAGCGCCCGTGACCTCCGGAGTGCCGCGATCGTGACCCCGGAACGGGTCCGTATCCTCAACTGGCGCCTGACTCTCGGTTGACGCAGCCGGGGGGAGGGCGTAATATTTGTCTGCTGTGCAGGATGGCCGACACGGCCAGGCTGGCCCTCACGGCGTCCGCGGGTGTGGACGTCCGCTGGTGCGGGGAGTAGGCCCGCAATGATGTGGGGGAGTTCCCCCACATTTTTTTTCAGCTACGGGCGCCGCCCGGGTCCGTAGCGAGAAGGCCCGTTCGCACGCCGATTCCATGCCTCACGACGCGCTGCTCGACGCCATTCGCGATCTCGTGGACCGGCTTGGTTTCGAGCTGGCCGACCTCCAGCGAACCGGCACGCGCGACCGTCCCATTCTCAAGGTGCGGATCGACCGTCCCGACAGCGCGCCCGGCCGTGGGGTGAGCGCCGAGGACTGTCGCCTCGTCAGCCGGGCGCTCGAGCGGATGCTCGAGGCCACCGCCGGCGTGGGTGATCGCTACGTGCTCGAGGTGTCGTCGCCGGGGATCGAACGGCCGCTCCGGTGGGCGGCGCACTGGAAACGTTTCATCGGACGCCGCGCGCGGGTGCGCGTGGCCGGGATCGCCGGACGTCCCGTCGTCGAGATCATGGAGATGCCGGACGACGAACGGGTTCGGCTCCGGCTTCCCGACGGCACCGAGCGCACCATCGCGCTCGCCGACGTCCGGGACGCCGTGCTCGACGTGGACTGGACGACCATCGGCAGGGACCGCCGCCAACCGGAGTAGAGGATGTCAGGTTCTGTAGAGATGCTGGCCGCGTTTCGCGAGCTGGCCACCACCAAGCAGCTCGAGCGCTCGGATCTTCTCGATCTGCTGCGCGACGGCATTCATGCCGCACTGATGCGCAAGTACGGCCCGAACGTCCGCTTCGAGCTCAACGTGGACGAGCTGCAGGGCACCATCGAGATCATCCGCCTCCGCCAGGTCGTCGAGGAGGTCGAGGACGCGAGCGCGCAGGTCTCGGTCGAGGAGGCACGCTTCATCGATCCCGACTTCCAGGTCGGCGACATGCTCGAGGAGGAGGTGCCCTTCCAGGAGTTCGGGCGCCTCGCCGTGCAGGCCGCCAAGCAGCGCATCATCCAGCGCGTCCGCGAGGGCGAGCGCTCCCGGATCCGCGACGAGTTCGCCTCCCGCGTCGGCGAGCTCCTGTCCGGCGAAATCCAGCAGATCGAGCGCGGCAAGCTGGTGCTCATGCTCAACAAGTTCCGCGAAGCGGAGGCGATCATGCCCTACCGCGAGCAGAACCACCGCGAGCATTTCCACCAGGGCGACACGATCCGCGCCGTGCTCAAGCGCCTCGAGGAGACGCCGAAGGGCCCGCGCCTCATCCTGAGCCGCGCCGATCCGCTCTTCGTCAAGGCGCTATTCAAGCTCGAGGTGCCGGAGATCCAGCAGCAGATCGTCGAGATCCGCGCCATTGCGCGCGAGGTCGGCGGCCGGACCAAGGTGGCGGTCATCTCGCGGGACGATGCCATCGACCCGGTCGGCGCGTGCGTGGGACTCAAGGGGTCCCGGGTTCAGGCCGTCGTCAACGAGCTTGGCGGCGAGCGGATCGACATCGTGCCCTGGTCGCCGGATCCGGAGCGGTTCGCCCGGCTCGCGCTCGCGCCCGCGCGCGTGGCGAAAGTCTTCTCCGATCCCGAGGCCAAGACGATCCAGGCCGTGGTGGACGAGGACCAGCTCTCGCTCGCGATCGGACGCAACGGGCAGAACGTGCGCCTCGCCTCGGAGCTCACCGGCTGGAAGATCGACCTCTACTCGAGCC
>JBLNHD010000283.1:0-3529 GCA_050268825.1 Gemmatimonadota bacterium | reverse complement strand
GTGTACGGGATGGCGCGCCACGGCATCGTGCATGCCGAGTACCTCGTCGAGAACAACACCGAAGGCATGTTCTTCTTTGCGCGGGTCCAGCCGTATCTGGAGGCCGTCCGCGCGGTGTCGGCCGCGCCGGTGCTGGTCAGTACGCAATGGGTGGCGGAGGAGACGGCCACCGGCCGGTCGCTCTTCACGAGTTACCGCGCCCGGGTCGAGAAAGCGCTGGCGTCCCGTGCGTCCTGAATCGCTCGCATTCCTGAAGCGGCTCCTCGACGCGCCCGGTCCGTCGGCCTTCGAGACGGCACCCGCGCGCCTCTGGCGGGCCGAGGCCGAAACGCTCACGCCGGAGGTGGGGGTGGACGTGAGCGGCAATTCCTGGGCAAAGCTCCGGGGCAGCGGCGCACACCGCCTCCTTCTTGCCGGCCACATGGACGAGATCGGCATCATGGTCTCGCATGTGGACGAGGAAGGCTACCTCAGCTTCGAGCCGATCGGCGGCTGGGACAGCCAGGTCTTCGTCGGCCAGCGAGTGGTGCTGCTCACGGCCGGGGGGAACGTGCCCGGCGTGATCGGGAAGAAGGCGATCCACCTCATGGAGAAGGACGACCGGGAGAAGGTCTCGAAGATCGAGGACCTCTGGATCGACATCGGCGCGGCGAGCCGGAGCGAAGCCTTCGCGCGGGTGCGGATCGGTGATCCGGGCGTGCTCGCCTCCACGGTGCTCGAGTTCCCGAACGGCCGCATCGTCAGCCGGAGTCTCGACAATCGCATCGGGTCGTTCGTCGTGCTCGAAGCACTGCGGCTGCTGCGCGAGGAGGGCGGCGCCGCGGCGGGCGTGACGGCCGTGGCCACGACGCGCGAGGAGATCGCCTCGGGCGGCGGCGGGGCGCGCCCGCTGGCCGTGCAGCTCGATCCGACGGTGGCGATCGTCGTGGATGTGACGCACGCGACCGACTATCCCGGCATCGACAAGCGCCGGCACGGCGAGTACCGGCTCGGCGGGGGGCCGGTGCTCTCGCGTGGGTCTTCGGTCAACGATCGTGTCTTTGCCCTGCTGGCCGAGACGGCCGACGCCGAAGCCATTCCATACTCGATCGAGGCGGCATCGCGCGACACCCACACCGATGCGGAGTGGTTCTTCAACGCGGCCCGCGGCATCGCCACCGCGCTGGTGTCGGTGCCGACCCGCTACATGCACAGCCCGAACGAGATGGTGGCGCTGGAGGACCTGGAGCGGACGGCCAGACTGCTGGCGGCATTCGCGCGGCGGCTCGACGACGCGCGCGACTTCGTTCCGCGTTAGGCGGCGCTACTCCGCCGCCGTCGCGAGGGCGCGCTCGGCGGCGCGGCGGATCTCCTCGTCGGCATCGTTCGTGAGGTTCCGCAGCGCGGCGGCCGCGGCGGTGCTGCCCGCCATCCCGAGCGCCTCGACGGCGGCAAGGCGGGTGGACTGCGGTTTCCTCCGGAAGAACCGTCCGCCCGGCTCCGCCGACCGGACGAGGGCCTGCACCGCGTCGGACGAGCCGATCCGCGCCAGCGCCAGCATGAGCTCGCGCAGGACGTCGGGGTGCGTCTCCGAGTCGAGCAGCACAGCCAGGCTCATGGCGAGCCCGCGGTTCTGCTCGCCGGTGTTCTGCAGGCCCTGCAGGCGGACGGCGGGCGAGGCATCGCGCAGCAGCTGCCGGAGCGGCTCGACGGTGGGGGGCGTCCCGATCTTCGCGAGCGCCCCGGCCACGGACCGGCGCACCCGCTCGTCGGGATGGGTCGCATGCCTGGCCAGCCGCGACACCGACGTCTCCAGCCGCATCTCGCCGCAGAGGTCCGCGACATTCCGCACGACGTACCATTCGTCGTGGGTCAGCATGTTCACCAGCAGGTCCGTTCCCTCCGTCATCTGCCTGAGCGCTCCGAAATAGGCGCGCCGCTCCTCGATGCGCTCCGCGGAGGCGAGGAGGCCGAGGAGTGTCTCGGTCGAATCGGCGCCGAGCCGCTGGAGCACGGGCACGACGTCGGCGCGATGGTCGGGCGAGGGGGTGAGCCGCGCGATCTGCTCGAGCACCGAGCGCGGCAGCATTCGCCGGATGGCGATGCCGAACACCCGGCTCGTGCCCCCTTCGCGGGCGCGCCGCTCCGCATCGACGAGCACCGCCGCGACGCGCAGGACCCCGACCCAGTCCTTCCGGGCGGCGAGCTCGTCGCTCGCGCGCACCGCGTCGTTGAGGCGGTCGCCGACCGACGGGTCGTCGGGATTTTCCTCGATGTCGGCCAGGAGCTCGGAGAGGTGGCCGGTTTCCTCCTCACCGGGCCGGTGCAGCTCCTCCGCCTGACGCTCGATTCCCGGCGCGATCGACTGGTACGCACTCCAGGGTCCCGACGCCTCGATCTCATCGGGCGCAGGCGGCGCGATGAAGACCCGGTCCCGGACGGCGGACTCGAGCGACATTTCCATCTCATGGATCGAGCGGAAGACGGCGGGCGGCGGCACCAGCGCACGGAGCACCGAGAGCAGGAGCGGCGCGGAGGCGGCGGGGTCGATCCGCAGCTCGCCGATACCACGGTCGAGGAGGTGCGTCCGGAGCGCGGCAGCCAGCGGCTGCGAGTCGGGCACCGGTTCGCCGTAGACGCGGAGCCCCTGGTCGTTCGCGCGCAGGTCGATGCCGCGTCCGCCCAGGCTGTCTGCCAGCGCTCTGGAGGCGGCCGCATGCTCGTCCCTCGCGTCCGGGCGGTCCCGGAGGAGAAAGAGCATGGAGGCAAGATCGTGGGCGACCTGCGACGGTGCGGTCATTGAGCCGGGAAAGAGGAACTGCGAGGTAAGCTAATGACCCGTGTGAGGATGCGGCAATGTGTGTACCAGCGCGTCGGCCACGGAATCAAAGCGCGGCACCGCCAGGCCGAGGCCGAGCCGGCGCGCGAGGAGCACCGTCGGAGGGAGCGCCGGGGCCCCCGGCGCTCCGAGCAGGTCCGCCACCGTCCCGGAGCGCACGACCGTTCCCCCGTCGAGGATGACGGCCTCGTCGAGGGCCTCGAGGGCCAGCTCTCCATCGTGCGTCACGGCCAGCACCGCCGTGCCGCTCGCGCGCCGCCGCAGCACGACATCGCGGACCACGCTCCGCGAGTGGCGATCGAGTCCCGCCGTCGGCTCGTCGAGCAGGAGGAGCGAGGGCGCGCCGGCCAGGACCGCGGCAAGCGCCACGAGACGCCGGTGCGGCGCCGACAGGTTGTAGGGATGCTCCTCGGCCGCCTGGCTCAGGCCGACTTCGGCAAGCGATTGGCGGACGGCGTCGGCGACCGCAGGCTCCTCCCACCCGAGACGCCGCGGCCCGTAGGCAACCTCGCGTTCGACGGTGCGCTCGAAGAGCTGGGATTCGGGTTGCTGGAAGAGATAGCCCGCCACCCGCGCGCGGTCCTCGGGCGGCGCATCGTCCGGCAGCCCGGCGAGATGCCCCTGCCCCTCGCCTCCGCGCGCCAGTCCCATCGCCAGACGAAGCAGGGTGGTCTTTCCGGCGCCGTTCGCGCCGAAGAGCGCGACCCCGCT
>JBLNHD010000282.1:0-5058 GCA_050268825.1 Gemmatimonadota bacterium | reverse complement strand
CGAGCTTCCCTCCGCCGAGCATGCACCGGTGCCGCGCAACGACGCCGAGCGGCTCGTCTTCCGCCAGCTCTACGGCACACTCCTCAGGCTCGACTGCACCGGCGCGGTCCGCCCGGGTCTCGCGGAGCGGTGGACGTCGGACGACGCGGGACTCTGGCGGCTCGAGCTCGGCGACCGCCGGTTCGTCGGCGGCGAGCCGGTGACGGCGCAACGGGTGGTCGAAAGCCTCGCACGCACGGGGCTCACCGACGAGCAGCCCTGGCTCGCCCGGCTGGAGGCGCCCGACCCGCGCACGCTCGCGGTGACGCTGGCGGAGCCCGATACCACGGGCCCGATCCGCCTGGCCCATCCTGCCCTCGCCATTGCCGGCCCCGCGCGGCGCTCGGGCGATTGGCCCGAATCCACGGGGCCATTCCGGCTGGTGGATGCTTCGGACTCGATGGTCGTGCTGGCGCCGGTCGAGGGGGAGGGTCCGGTGCTCCGGTTCCGCGAGGCGGGGCGCCGGGACGGCAGGGACCTGCTACGGGCGGGCGCGGGGCTCCTCGCGACGCGGGATCCGGCAACCATCGCGTACGCCGCGCGGGTGCCGGCGCTCGACGTCGTGCCGCTCCCCTGGGACATGACCTACGCGCTCATCTCGCCGACGGTGCCGCCGATCTCGCTGCCCGCGGACAGCGCAGCGCGCGCCCACTTCCGGGCCGCCCTCGCGCGCGACGCAGTCCGCACCGCAGCGCGTGGGGCGGAGCCGCCCTACGGCGGTGAGGCGACGGCTGCGTGCCGAACCGACTTTCCGTCGGGGGCCCGGCCGCGCCCGCGCGTGATCTATGAAGCGGGAGACGAGACGGGGCGGGAGCTGGCGGAGCGGATCGTGGCCATCGCGCCGGTGCGCCTGTCGGCGGCAGCGCTGTCGCGCCAGGCGCTTGCCGCGTCGCTCGCGGGCGCGCGCGACATGGCGTTCGTGCTGCCCTTCTCGCGCGCCGGCGCGGTGTCCTGCCGCGGACTGCCCCCGCTCCCGTCGGGCGCCACGATCGAGCCGCTGATCGACACGCGCGGCCACCTGATCCTGCGGCGCGATGCACCCCGCCTCACGCTCGACGCGGACGGGGTGCCGCGCTTCCTGCCCTGAGGCTAGCGCGAGCTCTGCGCCGCCGCGGGCCTGCGGGTGAAGGACTTGTTGACGATCAGCCAGTTGCCGTCGATCCGGAGCAGCGTCATGTAGTCGGTCACCGAGCCGTTGGGCCCGCCGAGCTCGAGCTTGGCGACCGCGGCGTCTCCCGTGATGTCGATGTCGGCGATGCGCTTCTCCGGCCAGCCGCGCGCGGCCGGGTTGCGGCGGGCGCCCTCCTCCACCCGCTGGAGGTAGGTCTCGATCGGCACGAGCGTGAACCCGGTATCGGCCACGAAGGTCATCCGGGCGCTCGGATGGAATGCCTTGCGCACCGACATGCCGCCGTCGAAATAGTGCTGGATGGTCGCGCGGACGGCCGCTTCGTCGGCATTCTCGTGAACGGCGGCACCGGTCAGCGCGGTGAGCGCGGCGATGGCCGCGAGCGCAGGGAGTCGGAAAGCACGCATTGCCACGTCCTGAGTCTGGGGTGAAGCACCCTTACGCCACCCGGTTTCCGGGAGTTTCCTTCGCGCATGAGCTTCCGCACCCGCGCGTTCCTCGTCCTCCTGGCTGCGGTGCTCGTTCCGCTCGCCGTGCTCGCGGTGGGGGTGCGGCGGGAGCTGAGCGGCCTCGTGGGGCGGGAGCGGGCCGAGCGGGTGGAGGAGGCGAGGGCGGCGCTGGACTCGGGGCTCGAGCGGGAGCGCGGGCGGATCGAGGCTCGGCTCGCGCGGATCGCCGCCGACCTGGCCGACGATTCACGCTTCCGCCTCGCGGTCGGGCGGGATGATCCTGCTGCGCGGGCGTGGCTCCTCGACCAGGCGGGGGCAGCCATGCGCTCGGCGGAGCTCGACCTCCTGCAGCTCCAGGACGCCGGCGGCACCATCCTGAGCTCCGGGCATTTCCGGAACGAGTACGACCGGGCCGGCCTTCCCGCCGCCGCCACGTACGCCGGGGAGCCCGCCTTCGTGCTGCGCGCGCGCACGGCGGACGGCACCATCGTGGCGTTCGCGCGCGTGCATCCCTTCCAGATAGGTGGCGCCGAGTTCACGCTGATCGGCGGCGAGGCCGTGGATTCGGCGTGGCTGGCGTCGATCGGCGGCGCGGCCGGCCTCGAGGCCGTGCTCTCGCTCGATGGCCGGCCGCCGGCGGCGATCGCGTCGGCCCCGCTCCGCCTCGTGGATGCCACCGGAGGCCCGCCGGTCACCGGGTCGGCCGAGCTTCGGCTCGTACGCACCGACGACGCGCTCGAAGCGCTCCAGCGCCGGCTCGACCGCTGGTTCCTGCTCGTGATCGCCGGCACCGTCGCGCTCGCGCTGGCGCTCGCCGCCTGGCTGGCCGCGCGCATCAGCGCGCCGATCCGCGAATTGTCCGCGAAGACCGCCGCGCTCGACCTCGAGCGGCTCGACCAGGACTTCGCGACCGACCGGACCGACGAGATCGGCACGCTCGCGAACCTGCTCGACGCGATGACCCGCCGGCTGCGGACGAGCACCACGCGCCTGCGCGAAGCGGAGCGGCGCGCCGCCGTCGGCGATCTCTCCCGGCAGGTGAACCACGACATCCGGAACGGGCTCGCGCCGATCCGCCACGTGGTGCGCCACCTGGCGGAGGTGTCCGAACGGCAGCCGGCAGAGCTTCCGGTGGTCTTCGCCGAACGGCGCGACACGCTCGAATCGAGCGTCGCCTACCTCGAAGGCCTGGCGGCGAACTACGCGCGGCTCGCGCCGGGGACGGGACGCGGCGCCACCGACGTGCCGCAGCTCCTCCGCGAGATCGCCGGCTCGCTCTCCTCCGGTCGCATCGCCGTCGAGACGACCGCCGCCGACCTGCCCCGCGCCGCCGCGGACCCCGTCTCGCTCCGGCGCATCATCGAGAACCTCGCGGTCAACGCCGTCGAGAGCATCGAGGCGGTCCACGGCACCGTGACGCTCGCCGGCGAGAAGGGCGCAGAGGGGCGGGTGCGCATCACCGTGAGCGATACCGGCCGCGGGATGACGCGCGCGGAACTCGAGCGCGCCTTCGACGACTTCCATACCACGAAGCCGGCCGGCACCGGGCTCGGGCTCTCGGTGGTGCGCCGCCTCGTGGCCGATCTCGGCGGCTCGCTCGAGGTCGCTACGGAGCCGGGCGCCGGCAGTCGCTTCACGGTCGAGCTCCCCGCGCACGACACGCAACCCGGAGCCTGAATGGCGCTCATCCTGATCGTGGACGACGTGCGGCCGATGGCGGAGCAGTATGCCTACGATCTGCGGCGCATCGGCGGATTCCAGACCGCCGTCGTCGCCGGCGGCGAGGAAGCGCTCTCGGCGCTCGAGCGCGCGCCCGTGGACTGCATCGTCCTCGACCTCGAGATGCCGGGGATGGACGGCTTCGACGTGCTGCGCACGCTCGCGCGCCGCGGCGTCGAGACGCCGGTGATCGTCTACACCGGCACCGGCAACTTCGACCGCTGCATCCAGGCGATGCGCCTCGGCGCCTACGGCTTCATCGACAAGGCCGAGCCGATGGAGCGCGTGGTCCACGAGATCGAAACCGCCCTCGAGCGACGGCGCCTCCGGCTGGAGGTGGCGACGCTGCAGCAGCGCCTCGGCGAGACCTCGCTGGTCGGCTCGAGCCCGGCGCTCCTCCGGCTGCGCGAGCAGATCGCGCGCGTGGCGCCGGTGCCGAGCACGGTCCTGATCGTGGGAGAGAGCGGGTCGGGAAAGGAGCTCGTGGCCCGCGACCTCCACCGGCTCGGGTCGAATCCGTCGGGCGCCTTCATCGCGATCAACTGCGCGGCGCTCCCCGAGCAGCTGGTGGAGAGCGAGCTCTTCGGCCACGAGCGCGGGGCGTTCACCGGGGCGGTGGCCACGCGGCGGGGCGCCTTCGAGGCGGCGGAGCGCGGGACCCTCTTCCTCGACGAGATCGGCGAGCTGCCGCTCGCAGCACAGGCCAAGCTGCTGCGGGTGCTGGAGGACCGGCAGGTCACGCGGGTCGGCAGCACCCGGCCCGTGAGCGTCGAGGCCCGCGTGGTCACCGCCACCAACCGGCAGCTCGGCGACGAGGTGGCGGCGGGCCGCTTCCGCGAGGACCTCCTCTTCCGGATCGACGTCCATCGGCTCGAGGTGCCGCCGCTCCGCGAGCGGCGGGCGGACATTCCGGTGCTTGCGGAGCGGTTCGTGACGGACGTGTGCACGCGATTCGGCGTCCTGCCGAAGCGCCTCTCCGGCGAGGCGCTCGAGCTGCTCGGCGCCTACGAGTGGCGCCGCAACAATGTGCGCGAGCTCCGGAACGCGGTGGAGCGGATGGTCGTGGCCGCCGACGGCGAGGTGATCCGCGCGGAGCACCTCCCCGCGGAGATCCGCGGCGAGCGGCTCGAGGTGGACGGCGAGACGCCGAGGACTTTCCAGGCGCTTCGGGAGGAGGCGGAACGGCGCATCGTGCTCGCCGCGCTCGAAGAGCACGAATGGCACATCACGCGGACGGCCGAGTCGCTGGGGCTCGCCGATCATTCGAGCCTGATCAAGCTGATGCGCCGGCTCGGCATCGACCGCGAGTAGCGGGAGCTTCGCCCGCGCCCCGCGTGTCCGGGCGGACACGGATCGCTTCGACCGCAGGTGTCCGCCCGGACACGAAACGACCCTCCATCGCACGTCCCGCCGCCCCCACCTTGTAGCGCAACCTGTTGTTCTTCCTCCGCTTGGCCCGAGGCGCGGCCGCGCCACCCGGTGCGGCCCTTCGCTTGCCTTTCTCCCCGGTGTCCGCTCGCAGTTCCACCGGCGCGCTGCGCCACACCGAAGGAGTCAGTCATGTCGAACCGCCGCCGCTTTCCCATCGTGATCGTCGCCGCGCTCGTGCCGGCGGCCCTCGTCGCCTGTGGCTCGGGAGAGCCGAAGCCGACCACCACCTCGTCCGCCGGCGCCTCCGCGCCGGCAGCGACCGCCACAGCAGCCGTCGCATCGAGCGCCACC
>JBLNHD010000281.1:0-3118 GCA_050268825.1 Gemmatimonadota bacterium | reverse complement strand
GGCGGTCGATGAGCGCGGGCCAGTAGGCCACGATCTCCTCGACCTGCGGGCGGCCGCCGGCAAAGCCGGTTACGCTCGGCGGGCCGGTGAGGACCAGCGGCGCGATCTCCCGGGTGAAGCGCTCGACCGGCGCCTTCTCGCGAGCCCGGACGCCGACCCGGAGCTGGACTTCGGGGAGGTCGGGATCGGCGGCGCCGGCGAGGCGGCCGTGGGTCGCGTCCACCCCGACGAACTCGGTGAGGATCTGCTCGAACTCGAGCCCCAGCGCCTTGAGCCGGTCGCGCAGGATGCGATCCGCCGCCCGCGCCTTCTCCGCCGCATCGGGCCAGGAGTACACCAGCGTCCCGACCGCCTTGTACCCATAGAAGTACGCGATCGACACCTTGAGCATCGGCGTGCGCGGGCCGCCGCGCACGCCGGTCACGCGCACGCGGTCCTTCCCCGCCTGCGCGAGCTGGATCGAGGTGAAATCGGCGGTGCCGTCCGGCGTGATGTAGCTGTGCGGGTCTCCCATCTCGTACACCAGCTGCTCGGTGACCGAGGGGACCGAGACCACGCCGCCCGTCTTCGCATGCTTGGTGACGACGAAGCTCCCGTCCTCGCGCGCTTCGACGATCGGAAAGCCGGGATCGGCCAGCCCTTTGACCGATCGCCAGTCGCGGAGAAGGTTCCCGCCCGAGCACTGCGCACCGCACTCGATGATGTGGCCGGCGACGGTTCCCGCCGCGATCCGATCCCAGTCCTCCGGCGACCACTTGAACTCGTGCACCAGCGGCCCGAGTGTCAGCCCCGTGTCGGTGACGCGCCCTGTGACGACGACGTCCGCGCCGCGGTCGAGCGCCTCGACGATCGGGGCCATGCCGATGTAGGCGTTGGCGGAGAGGATCCGGTCGCGAATCGCACTGAGCGGGCGGCCGGTGTCCATGTCGCGCAGCTCGTGGCCGCGTCCGAGGAGATCGTCCAGCCGGTCGAGTATGTCGTCCCCCGTGACCAGTCCGACGCGAATCCGGCCTGCGAGCCCGAGACGGCGCGCGGCATCGAGCACGGCCTCGGCGCAGCCGCGGGGATTCACGCCGCCTGCATTCGACGTGACGCGGATTCCTTTCTCCGCGATGTCCGGGAGGATCCGCTCCATCACCTGGGGGAAGTCCCGCGCGTAGCCGAGCCGCGGGTCGCGCCCCTTCTGCTTCTGCATGATGGACATCGTCACCTCGGCGAGGTAGTCCATCATCAGGTAGTCGATCTGCCCTCCGCGCACCTGGCGCACGGGGGCCTCGAGCCAGTCGCCCCAGAATCCCTGGCCGGCGGCGACGCGGACGGTCTTGCTCACGTGGGAACCCGGACCGGGCAAAGGGTGGTCAACGCGGCGCCGCCGCATCGAGCGGCGGGAGGACGAACGGACCGAGGTGCGGACCTTCATAGCGGCCGGACACCGCCAGGAGGAAGCCCAGCATCCGGCGGGTCTCCTCCGGCGTGACGATGGCATCGACGAACCCACGCGCCGCCGCGAAGCGCGCATCCAGCTGGTGTTCGTAGTCGGCGCGCATCGCCTCGACCGAGGCCTGCACGTTCGCGTGTAAGCCGCGCTTCTCCTTCTGGGCCTTCTCGATCTCGGGCCCGTGCACGGCCATCACCGCCGACTCCCCTTCCATCACCGCCATGCGGCCGGTGGGCCAGGAGACGATGAAGTCGGGATCGAAGCCCTGCCCTGCCATCGCATAGTAGCCGGCCCCGGAGGCGTGATTGACCGTGAGCACCAGCTTGGCCACCGGCGCCGTCGCCATCGCCTCGACCCAGCGCGCACCGGCGCGGATGATGCCCGAATGCTCCGCCTCCGGCCCGACCATGAAGCCGCTCACGTCCTGCACGAAGAGGATGGGAATCCGCTCGCGACCCGCCGTCTCGATGAAGTACGCCACCTTTTCCGCGCTGCCGGTGTAGATGATTCCGCCGAAGCGGGGCTTCTCGCCCGGCCGCCCCTTGATGAGGCCGCGCTGGTTCGCGATGACGGCGACGGCGCGCCCTTCGATCCGGGCGTGGCCGCAGATGACTTCGCCGGCGTGGTGCGGCTGGAACTCGGTGATCGCCCCGCCGTCGACGAGGCACTCGAGGACGTGGCGCATGTCGTAGGAAAGACGGTGATCGTGCGGCAGGATCTCGTACAGCTCCTCCACGCGGCGGCTCGGAAGGTGCGTCTCATGCACCGGGTGCGCGGAGCTGGGCCGCTCGGGAAGGCGAGCGATGTACTCGCGAATGCCGGCGATGCACTCCGCGTCGGTCGCCGCCTTGTAGTGCGCGACGGCGCTCAGCTCGGTATGCGTGGTCGCGCCACCGAGCGTTTCGGCGTCGATCGTCTGTCCGGTGGCGCCCTTGACGAGGTTGGGTCCGCCGAGGCCCATGAAGCTCGTGCCCTCGACCATGAAGATCACGTCGCTGAGGGCCGGCAGGTACGCGCCGCCCGCGATGCAGCTGCCCATGACGGCGCTGATCTGGGGGACGTGCAGGTACCGGCGCATGATCGAGTTGTAGTAGAAGATGCGGGCCGCGCCGTACTGCCCCGGGAAGACCCCGCCCTGGTAGGGGAGGTTCACCCCGGCGCTGTCCACCAGGTACACGATCGGAATCCGCTGCCGCATCGCGACTTCCTGCGCGCGCAGGATCTTCCGGATCGTCTCCGGCCACCAGGAGCCCGCCTTGACGGTCGAGTCGTTGGCCACCACAACGGCCTCGCGTCCCGCGATCACGCCCACGCCGGTGATGACACCGGCGCCCGGGGCCTGCCCCTCGTACTGGTCGTACGCGACGAGCAGGCCGATCTCGAACCAGGGTGCGCCCTGGTCGAGGAGGAGCCCGACCCGCTCGCGCGGCGACAGCTGGCCGCGCTCGTGCATGCGCTCGACGCGCCGCGCGCCGCCGCCTTCGCGCAGGCGTGCCGCGAGTGTTTCGTATTCGGCGGTGAGCGCGGGGAGGCGGCCGGCGCGCGCGGCAGGAATTTCGGTCATCCCGCTCCGGTCAGGCGTCGAGATGCTCGGCCGCCCACGACTCGATGTAGTCGATGAGCTCGGAGGTCGGCGTTCCCGGGCCGAACAGCCGCCCGATTCCCTGCGCCTGGAGCTGT
>JBLNHD010000280.1:0-7189 GCA_050268825.1 Gemmatimonadota bacterium | reverse complement strand
CCGTTGAGCCCGAAGCCCCGCGGGTCGAAGCGGATCGTGTCGTCGCTGGCGGTGACGGTGACGCCGAAACGGGCATTCAGGTCTTCCACCACGCCGATCGTGTCGGCCCAGGCGGCACCCGACGGTGCGATGCGCACCAGCACCGTGACCCGATTCCCGCTCCGTGCGAGGTAGCCCATGCGGCCCTGCTCGACCGACACGGCTCGCGCACGCGAATAGAGGCTCGCGACCGCCGCCCGCGCCTGATAGACGTTGTTCCGCAGGACCGCGTCCCGGAGCCGCGGCAGCCCGATCAGAAAGAGCAGGCCCGCGACCACGATGACGATCATGACCTCGATGAGCGTGAACCCTCTGCGTGGAGCCATCTCGTTCTCCGCCGTGCGAGTAGACGGTGTCACGCACCGCCAGGAGCTGGCCTGCCGATGAGCATTTGGCGGGCCAGAAGCCAATGCATTGATGTGCAATGAGTTGGAAGCGGCAGGTGACACCCTGCTCCGTGCAGAATCCTGCGTGCGATGCAGAATTCTGCGCGGTCAGTCGAGCTGGTAGCGCCGCAGCTTGTAGAAGAGGGTCCGGAGGCTCACGCCGAGGAGCTGGGCCGCATCCCGGCGATTGCCCTTCGACGCTTCCAGCGCGCGCAGGATCGTGGCCCGCTCGAGCTGCTCCACCTGCGGCTTGAGCTCGTACGCCGCGTGCCCGTGGCCGCTACCGTTCCCATTGCCGTTGCCGTTCGCCCCGTGCCGGCCGTTGCCGTTGAGGCTGAAATCGGCGATATCGAGCCGGCCGTCGGCGCTCAGCACGGCGGCGCGCTCGATCGCATTCCGCAGTTCGCGCACGTTGCCCGGCCAGGCGTGCTCGGAAAGCTGGATGAGGGCGCGCGGCGTGATGCTCACCGGGCGCTCGAGTCTCCCCGCCACCTGCCGCGCGAAATGCGTGATCAGCGCCGTGATGTCCTCCCGGCGCTCGCGGAGCGGCGGAAGGTGGAGATTCACGACGTTGAGGCGGTAGTAGAGGTCCGCGCGGAAGCTGCCATCCTCGATGGAACGGTCGAGTGGCCGTGCCGTCGCGGCGATGACCCGCACGTCGATCGGGCGGGTCTCCCGCGCGCCCAGCCGGCGCACGGTGCCTTCCTCGAGCACGCGCAGCAGCTTGGCCTGCAGGCCGAGCGGCATGTCACCGATCTCGTCGAGCAGGAGGGTGCCGCCGTTGGCCGTCTCGAAGAGTCCCGCGCGATCGGCGGTGGCGCCGGTGAACGCGCCCTTCACATGGCCGAAGAGCTCGGCCTCGAGCAGCTGTTCGGGAATGGCGGCGCAGTTGATGGCCGTGAACGGTGCCTCGCGGCGCGGGCTCATCCGGTGGATGGCGCGGGCCAGCACTTCCTTCCCCGTTCCGCTCTCGCCCGTGAGGAGCACGGTGGTGGCGTGCGCCGCCACTCGCGCGGCCAGCTCCAGGAGGTCGCGCATGGCGCGGCTCTCCGCAACGACGACGTCGCGCACCTGGTCGGCGCCGAGCGAGGCGCGCAGCGTGTCCACCTCGCGGCGGAGCCGCTCGCGCTCCTCGGCCTTCTGGATGGTGAGGGTGACCTCGTCGGGACGGAACGGCTTGTTGAGGTAATCGTACGCCCCTTCGCGCATCGCCTCGAGCGCCGCGTCCTCTCCGCCGTACGCACTCATCATGACCATGAGCGCGGCGCCGCCCGCGGCGCGGTAGCGGCGCAGGAACGAGAGTCCGTCCATCTCCGGCATGCGCACGTCGCAGAGAATCAGGTCGAATGCCTCGGCCTCCGCGCGGGCCAGTGCCTGCACGGGGTTCCCTTCGGCTTCGACGCGATAGCCCGATTCCGCCAGCAGCAGCGACAGCGACTGGCGGAGCGGGGCCTCGTCATCCACGATCAGTATGCGCATCAGTGCATTGCCGTCCCGGTGGCTGGGAGAAACACCTTGAATGCGGCGCCACCTTCCCGCGCGCGATCGACCCAGACCAGGCCGCCGGCGGCGTGCACGGTGCGCGCCACGATGGCCAGTCCGAGCCCGGTACCCTTGCCCGGCGCCTTGGTCGTGAAGAACGGGTCGAACACCCGTTCCCGGTCTGCATCCGCAACTCCGGGGCCGTCATCGGCCACATAGAGCAGCGCGCCGCGCGTGCCGGCCGGGAGCTCGGGCCGCCGCGGGCGCGGGAGATAGCGTCTGGCGGACCCCCGCTCGGCCTCGATCCCACGGACGGCCGCATGGGGCCGTGCCTCGAGCTCGTAGGCGCGAACCCCGGCCCAGATGCGCGTGCCCGGCGCGGCATCGCAGGCGTTGAGCAGGAGGTTCACCGCCACCTGCTCGAGCGCGTGGCGATCGCCGCGCACCGGCGGCAGCGATTCCGGCAGCTCCAGCGCGAGCTCGTGGCCGCGGAAGAGGCCCTGCGCCGAGAGGAAATCGGCCGCGGTACGGAGCGCGGCGGCCGGGTCGCTCGTGCCGGACGTTTCGCCGGGGCGGGAGTAGTCGAGCAGCGAGGCCACGATTCGTTCCACGCGATCCACGGCGCGCCGCATTTCGTCGAGCGCCGTCGGATCCACCCCACGCTTGCGCAGGACCTCGATGTAGGTCGCGATGGCGCCGAGCGGATTGCGCACCTCGTGCGCCACGCCGGCCGCGAGCTGGCCGATCCCGGCGAGCTTTTCGACGCGGACCACCTGGCTCTGGGCGTCGAGCAGGCCCTCCGCCATGGCCCGGTAGCGCTCCGCGAGTTGCACGAATTCCCGCGATTCGTAGGTCCCCGCCGCCGGCGCCGGCGCGCCCGGCACTGCCCCGGCGAGGCGATCCGCTTCCTCCGAGAGTGCCTCCAGCGGTGCCAGCACGTCGCGCCGCGTCACGTGGATGCCGAACAGGACGAAGACCGCGGTGCTGCCGAGCCAGAAGGCGCCGAGCGGGACGATGAGCGTCCCGAGGTCGGCGCCGGCGAGGATCAGCGTGATGAGCCCGACCAGGAGCACGGCCGCGCTGGCGAGGAAGACGAGCTGCACGAGCAGCTGGTCCCGGAGCGAGCGCGGCGCTCCCATGCTCACGCCATCCGCCTCAGACGCTGCAGGCCACGCGCCCTTCGACTGTCGCGTCGCCGTGCGGACCCGAGGTCCCGGTGAAGATGTAGCAGATCCGGGTGACGGAGCCGTGCGTCGCGGTAGCCGCCCAGCCGGTGGCGGTGACGTTGGAGAGGGTCACGGTCACGCCGGCGGAGCCGTTGTAGACCATTGCGGGATCGGGGAGCGGGCCGTTGTAGTAGGCGCCTCCATGATCCGCCGCATACGCCTCCTGGGCCGCCACCATGTTGCGCAGATCGCTTTTCATCTGGCTCACGATCGCGCGGTCCTTCGTATTCGAGAACTTCGGGATGGCGATGGCGGCCAGGATGCCGATGATCACCACCACGATCAGCAGCTCGATGAGCGTGAAGCCACGCTCGCTGCCGCTCAGGTTCTTCATCGCTGCCTGCGTCGCCACTGGAAAGCCTCCCATGTTGATCCGATGCCGTGTCGTGTGCATGCGTTCGGTGCTTCGGTTGCCTAGCGAAATGGGCGGCGGTAACCACCGCCGCCCACTCGCCGCATCAGGCTTCGATGCTGCCCCTGGCAGGGCTTAGTAGCAGCGCGGTGCACCCTCCGGGTCCGTCGCGGCCAGACCGGCGCCGCCGGCGTACGTCGCGCCGTCGCCGACGAAGATGCCGCACTGGTCGTTCGACGCGCTGGTGACGGTCGGGTTGATGACGGTGGCCGCCCAGCCGGCCGCGTCCGTGTACACGATCGTGATCGCATTGTTCGCCGACGGGGTGAAGGCGAGCACGCCCGCGCCACCCGTGCCGTTGGTCTGCGTCGCCGCGACCGACCCGGCGTAGTCCTGGTTGTCGGAGAAGAACGCTTCCTGCGCCGCGACCAGGTTCTTCAGGTCGCTCTTCATCGAGGCCACGACGGCCTTCTCCTTCGTGTTCGCGAACTTCGGGATCGCAATCGCGGCAAGAATGCCGATGATCACGACGACGATGAGGAGCTCGATGAGCGTAAAGCCCTTGCGGTTCATCATGGTGCCCAACCTCCGGAAGTGGTAAGCCTGCCAAACGGTTCGAGCCAGCAGTGAGCGGGGGTCTGTCCGGGACCACGGAAGGGCAACGGCTGTGCCAACCTCGGGGCGTGCGCTGCAACCGAGCCGCATTCAACGAGTTACGCAGGGACGTGAAGAGCCTTGCACACCGGGTGGCGCCGGGGAATCAGCGGATTTTGCAAGGCGGCGGCGAGCCGGGGCCTCCGGGACCGACCGGCGTGCAGGTTAATGCAGTGGCTGCGGATAGCTCGGATCGGGGAAACGCGGAGTGGCGCGATGCGATGCGGACCAGCAGGGGGGAGCGCGGACGAGCCCGCGTCCCCCTTCCTTTATCCAGGCGTCAGCTAGGCTTCGGCAACCTGCTGCTCCTCGTATCGGCTGAGCTTCCGGTAGAGCGTCGAGGGGTCGATCCCGAGCACCTCGGCCGCCCGGGTCTTGTTGCCCCCCTCCGCCTGGAGGACCCACATGATGTAGGCTCGCTCGATCACCTCGAGCGCCGGATTGCGGTAGGAGCGCTCCGCCACGAGCGGCTCCTTGCGCCGGGTGGTGATCCGGACGGGGAGTGCCGCCGCGTCGATGATGTTGCCGCGGCTCAGCACCACCGCATGCTCCAGGGCATTCTCCAGCTCGCGCACGTTCCCCGGCCAGTCGTAGACCATCACGGCATCCAGGGCCTCCGAGCTGAGCGCCTTGGGGGGCGAATCGCTTTCGGCGCCGAGCTGGTTGAGGAACGACTCGATCAGGAGCAGGAGGTCGTCCCGGCGCTCGCGGAGCGGCGGGAGGTCCAGCGCGATGACGTTGAGCCGGTAGAAGAGGTCGGAGCGGAAGTTGCCGCGGCGGATCTCCTCCTCGAGATCGCGATTGGTGGCGGCGATGATCCGGACGTCCACCGGGATCGCCTCCGTGGCGCCGACCGGGATCACCTCCCGCTCCTGCAGCACGCGCAGGAGCTTCACCTGCAGCGAGGGCGGCATCTCGCCCACCTCGTCGAGGAAGAAGGTGCCGCCGCGCGCCGCGGCGAAGAGGCCCTGCTTGTCCCGCACGGCGCCCGTGAAGCTGCCCTTCACGTGCCCGAAGAGCTCGCTCTCGAGGAGGTTCTCCGGAAGCGCGCCGCAATTGATGGACATGAACGGTCCCTCGGCGCGCGACGAGAGGTTGTGGAGGTACCGGGCAACGACCTCCTTGCCGGTACCGCTCTCCCCCTGGATCAGCACCGTCGAATCGGTCGGTGCGATGTGCTCCGCGAGCCGCAGCAGCTCGGTGAACCGCTTCGACTTGCCGATCGGCCGCTCGACGTTGCCGTTCCGCTCGCGGCGACGGATCTCCTGCTTGAGCTGCTTGTTCTCGACCCGCACCGCGCGGTACTCGCTGGCCCGCCGCACGATCGCCACGAGGTCGTCGTTCGAGAACGGCTTCTGGATGTAGTAGTAGGCGCCAAGGTTGAGGGCATCGATGGCGCTGCGAAGGTCCGCCTGCGCCGTCATCAGGATGACCGGGGTCATCGAATCCTGTTCCTTGGCCGCGGCCAGGATGTCGAGCCCGCCGACTCCGGGCATGCGCACGTCCGACAGGATGATGTCGTGCGTCCCGGTGCGTATCTGTTCGAGCCCCGCCCGCCCGCCTTGCGCGGTGGTCACCTCGAAGCCCTCGTTCCGGAGGAGGATCCGCAGGGTATCGAGGATGCCCGACTCGTCGTCGACGACAAGAATGCTCGGCTTCTGGCTCATGCGACGTCCTCCGCCACCCAGGTGGCGGGCAGGTAGATGGTGAATGTGGTTCCCGCACCCGGCTCGGAATCGACGATCACGGCGCCGCGATGCGCCGCAACGGCGCGCTGCACGATCGCGAGCCCGAGGCCGGTGCCGCCGGGGCGGCGGCTCACGAACGGTTCGAACATGCGCTCGCGGATCTCCTCGGGGATGCCCGGGCCGTTGTCGCGTACCCGGAGCCGCACCGGCCGCTCGATCCGGAGGCCGGTCGGGAGGTCGCCCTGCCGCACCGCATGGACGGACACGGCGATATCCACCGGGTTGTCCGCCGCGGCCTGCACCGCGTTGAGCAGCAGGTTGACGAGGGTCCGGTGGATCAGGTCCTCGTCCCCCTCGATCGTCGTGGGCTCACCCTCGACGCGGAGGCGCGCGCCCGGTTTCCGGTCCGGGTGCGCCTCGACCAGCCGGACCGCGGCAGCGGCCACCTCATGGAGGTCCACCGGCTCCGCTCGCGTGGCCCGGACGCGCGAGAAGTCGAGGAACTCGCTCAGAAGGCGGCTCAGCCGGTCGCTCTCGCGGACGATGAGGCCGGCGAGGACCTTCTCGTCCTCGCCCGCATGGCGGCCGCGCGCGAGCTGCTCGACGGAGCTGCGGATGGAGGCCAGCGGGTTGCGGATCTCGTGTGCGAGCGAGGCGCTCAACGCCGCCACGGCTTCGAGCCGCTCGGCGCGCAACTGCAGCTCCTGGAGCTGCTTCGATTCGGAAATGTCGGTGAAGATCGCGGTGACGGACGAGGCGGCGTCCGGCTGCTGCTGAAAGGTGGTGGTACTGAGCCCAATATGGAATTGGTGTCCCCCCTCGTGCACCACGACGCCTTCCCCCCGGCTCACCTTCCGGCCGTGCCGGATCCCGGCCACCAGTGCCGCCCAGAGCTCCGACGACCGGTGCTTGAGCCGGTCGAGCACCGGCTCGCCCAGCATCGCCTCGCCGTCGATGTGCAGGAGCTGCTGGGCCGTGGGATTCATGAACGCGAGCCGGCCATGCGGGTCCACCGTCACCACGCCCGACCGGATGTTCCGGAGGATCACGTCCGCCTCGAGGCGGACACGCTCGAGCTCCGTTTCGAGGGTGTGCGCCTCGAGTCCCGCAGCCCGCAGCCGGTGTACTAAGACCGCGACCACCGAGAAGACCAGGTTGAAGACGAGCACCTGCGCCCAGAGCGCCGCATCCGACCCGCTGTAGCGGATCACGTCGATGGCGAAGACTCCGGACGCGGCGATGGCCATCGTGATGCCAAACCCGATCGGCACGATGACCGCGTATGCCGCGATCAGCAGCACGTACAGCGCCGGCGCCGCGCCTCCGGTGGGACCCAGGAACCGCGCAAGCAGGGTAATGAGG
>JBLNHD010000279.1:0-2629 GCA_050268825.1 Gemmatimonadota bacterium | reverse complement strand
GGTGTCCCGGACGATTCGCCGCCGTCGTGCTCGCTGCCCTGACCGTGGCCCCCGCGTGCAGTCCGGGGCGCAGTGGGGAAGCGGTCGCTCCACCGGCGCCCGCCGCGAGCCACCGTCTCGCGATCGGCGCGGACTCGCTCGCCGCCCGGCTGGCGACCGGGCGGGAGCCGCCGCTGCTGCTCCATGTCGCGCGCGCTGGAGCGGAATACGATTCGGCTCACGTTGCCGGGGCGCGCCTGCTGCGCCTGGGGGACATCGTGGTGGAGCGCGACGGAATCCCGAACGAGCTGCCGCCGCGGGCACGCCTCGACTCGGTTCTCGCGGCGACAGGCGTGACGGGCGGGGCGAACGTCGTGGTGTACGGCGAGCCACTCGCTGCGGCCCGCGCCTTCTTCACGCTCGACGTCGTGGGCCAGGGCGACCGTGCCGCCGTGCTCGACGGGGGCCTCCCGGCGTGGCGTGCCGCGGAGCATCCCGTGTCCAGGGCCGGGGGTGACACGATCGCGCGCCCTGCCGTACGGACAAGGGCGCCCTCCTCACCTGCGCTCGAATCCCCGGTCGTCGACGCCGCCTGGATCGAAGCGCGGCGCGGCAACGCGAAGATCGCCCTGATCGACGCCCGTCCTCCGGAGGAATTCTCGGGCGAAAAGCCCGGCGACGGCGTGGACCGTCCGGGCCACATTCCCGGAGCACGAAGCCTCTTCTGGAAGAAGCTCCTCCGGTCGGACTCCCTGCCGCTGCTGCAGGATACCGCAACCCTCCGGAAACTCTTCGTCGATGCCGGTGCCGCCCCGGGCGACACCGTGGTGACGTATTGCCGGACCGGCATGCAGGCGAGCTACGCCTACTTCGTGGCGCGCTACCTCGGCTATGAATCGAGGATGTACGACGGAAGCTATCTCGACTGGGTGCGCGTCCCGTCGCGAGCGGTCGAACGCGGGCGCGACGCAGCGGGCACCGGGGCCGGCCGCTAGACGCCGCCGCTCACGGCGTTCCGCAGTGACGCGGTGAAAAGCCCTGGCCTCATTCGACCTGGAAATTCAGCATCATTCCCAGGTCCTCGTGCTCCAGGTTGTGACAGTGCAGGAGGTAGAGGCCCCGGTGGCTGTCGAAGCGCGTGACCACGTCGACCGCCTCGCCGGGATAGAGAAGCACGGTGTCCTTCCATCCGCGCTCCCAGGGAAAGACGCGTGCCCTTCCACCGGTCCGCGAGAGGACCTGGAAATGCACGGCGTGCATGTGGACCGGGTGGGGGAACGGTCCGTCATTGATGAAGCGCCAGAGCTCGGTCGCTCCGAAGCGCACCCGCTCATCCACCCGCTCCATTTCGAACGCTCGGCCGTTGATGGTATGCAGCATCATTCGGCTGTCGAAGCGGAAGACGCGCTCGCGTTCGGCGCTTGCCCGGGTGAGCCGGGCGATCGTGCCCAGGCGGGGCGGCACCGGACCGGATGGACGACCCTCGCGCACGACCACGAACTCCGCGAGATCGAGCTCGGCGCCCTGCGGCACCTGCGCTCCGCCACCCATCATCATCCGACCCCTCCCCATCATTCCGCGCCCCATGCCCATTCCAGCGGGACTCGCGAACTGCTGCGACCGGAGCCGCACGGCGGTTCCCGGAGGAAGTCCCGAGAAATCGACCAGGAGATCGGCGCGCTCGCCGGTGCCGAGAGCGATCCACGGAAGATCCACCGGTGCGTCCAGCAATCCTGCGTCGCCGCCGATGAGGGTGAGTGGCGCCCCGCTGGAGAGCCCGAGGCGGAAGATCCTCGCATTGGCTGCGGCGAGCACCCGCAGGCGGTACCGGCCGGCCTCGATGTCGATCCGCGGAAAGCGGACGCCGTTCACGAACGGACCGTCGGAGAGGAATCCTTCCATCAGCTCGGGGCCCATCGGGGCATAGGCCAGCTCGCCGCTCGCCGCCTGCCGCTTGTCCTGCAGCACGAGCGCCAGCTCGCGTGCCCCCGCCGGAAGTTCGAGCGCCGCCTCGGCGTCATCCCGCACGATGAAGAGCCCGGCGAGGCCGCGATAGACCTGCGGCGCCGTACGGGCGTGAGCGTGCGAGTGGTACCAGTAGAGACCCGCAGGCTCGCGCACGAGAAAATCGTAGGCGTAATGCTCGCCCGGGCCGACCTGGAATCTGGGATGCCCATCCGATGCTTCCGGCGGGCGAAGCCCGTGCCAGTGCGCGATCGTTGGCTCGTCGAGCTCGTTCCGCATGACGATGATGGCGCGCTGTCCGGTTCGCGCTTCGATCGTGGGGCCCACGGGACCGTCGCCCCAGGTGAGCACGGGCGAGGTGGTCCCGCGCGTGATCTCCGTGGTGATGCGGCGGGCGGTCAGCGTCAGCTTCTCGGGCGAGACGACCGGCGGCACGTACAGCGGGGTGAACGAGGGTTCCCGGCCGGCGGCGAGCCCCACGGCGCGCGTGGCGCACGCCGAAAGGACTGCGGTGGCAGCCGGGCCCGCGAGGCTCCCGGCTGCCACCGCGCTCAGGAAATCACGGCGATGCATGGCCAGCCGGCGGCGTTCCGCTCGCGGGGAGCGGCGCGCACCGCCTCGTTCCTGCGGCCCGCCGACGGTCGGTCATCGGCGCGGAGTCGTGGAATCGGGGCGTGCTGCGCCC
>JBLNHD010000278.1:0-5761 GCA_050268825.1 Gemmatimonadota bacterium | reverse complement strand
TCGAGGCGGAAGGGGCGTCTCCGGGCGGTGGTGCCGTCCTGGCCGGCATGATCGCGAATGTCGTCGCGTGGGCGGGGTACGGCCTCGCTTTCTGGCTGCTGGCGCGCGGACTCTTCGATGCCCCGGCATTCACGCCGGCGCTCGCGATCACCACCTTCGCGGCCTCGTACATCGCGGGACTGCTCTTTCTCCCGGCACCGGCCGGGATCGGCGTGCGCGAAAGCGTCGTGATCCTGATGCTCGGCGGGGCCCTCGGAGAACCGACCGCGCTGGCGCTGGCCATCGCGTCGCGGGTACTGCTGACGATCACCGAATTCGGGGCCGCCGCCCCTTTCCTGCTTGCCGGAGCGCGCATTGGTGGAGAAAGCTGATCCTGTCGCCGGATTCGAGCCTCGCCGCGCAGCCGTGATCGCGGCGCTGGTGTTCCTGGTGCCGGTTCTCGTGCTTTGCTGGCCCATCGCGCAGGGATACTTCCTGGGCGGGATTCACAGCGACCAGTACGTTGCCGGGTACGCGTTTCGCCTGTTCGGTGCGGAGCGCTTTCTCGAGACGGGGCGCATTCCGCAGTGGAATCCGTACCTCTTCGGCGGCATGCCGTTCATCGCCGCGTCGAGCGGCGACATCTTCTACCCGACGGCCTGGCTGCGGTGGATCCTGCCCGTCGGCACGGCGATGGCGGTCGGTTTCGCCGCGCATCTCTTTCTGGCCGGCCTCTTCGCGTACTTCTTTCTCAGGGCCCTGCGCTGCGGCTGGGGTGGAGCCGTCGTCGGCGGGCTCGCCTACGAGCTGACCGGGATCCTGGCGTCGCTGGCCCACCCCGGCCACGACGGCAAGCTCT
Source organism: Gemmatimonadota bacterium (assembly GCA_050268825.1). Taxonomy (GTDB): domain Bacteria; phylum Gemmatimonadota; class Gemmatimonadetes; order Gemmatimonadales; family GWC2-71-9; genus CAMLLJ01. The sequence continues at coordinate 4,923 of JBLNHD010000278.1, read as the reverse complement.
TCGTTTCCGCGCTGGCGCCGCTGCTCCTGCTCGCGCTGACGCGCGCCATCCGCGATCGCCGCTTCGCGGCCTACGGCCTCGTGGCGCTCACGGTGGGCCTCTGCATCCTGACGCCGCATCCGCAGATGACGTACTACCTGCTGCTGGCCGCCGGCATCTGGACCCTCTACCTCTGCTTCTTCGATCCGGAACGGCCCGCGGACGTGCGTCCCCTCCGGGCAATCGGGCTGGCGATGCTTGCCGTTGTGCTCGGCGTCGGGATCGGCGGCATCTTCGTGGTCCCGTTCCTTTCCTACTTTCCCTATTCGCCACGGGTGGTCGGGGACTCGGCCACGAGCTGGGAATACGCGACGTCCTACGCGCTCCCGATCGAAGAGCTCTTCGGCATCATCCTGCCGCAGTTCAACGGACTGGGTCCCGACGCGTACTGGGGCCGGAACTTCGCGAAGCTGCACAGCGAATATCTCGGCGTCATCGTCGTGGCACTCGCCGGCCTCGGCGTGGCGGCTCGCAGGCGGCAGCGGGGCCTGATTGCGCTGGCAGCGATCGCCGGGCTCTTCCTGCTCGTCTCGCTCGGCGGGCACACGCCGTTCTATCGCCTCTGGTATGAGGTGATGCCGTACATGAAGAAAGTGCGCGCGCCGGGCATGGCGTTCTTTCTGGTCGCGCTGCCGGTCGCGGTCTATGCGGCCTTCGGCGCGGAGCGGCTGCTGCGGCGGGAGGTGGCGCCGCGGACGGTCCTCTACGTCTTCGGCGGCTTTGCGCTCTTCGCGGTGCTCGGTGCGTCCGGGCTTCTGCAGGGAATCGCAGAGGGCCTTGCGGCGGATCCGAGGCTCGTCCCGCGCGCCCAGGCCAACGCGCCGGCGCTTATCAGCGGCAGCGTCCGGCTCCTCCTCGCGGTCATTGCGGGAGGTGCGGTAGCGTGGGCGGTGGCGAGCGGCAGGCTGCAGCAGTGGCTCGCCGCGGGTGCGCTGGCGCTCGTCGTCGCCGCCGACCTCCTGAGCATCGACCAGCATTTCTACGTCTTCGATGCGCCGGCGTCGGAGCTCTTTGCCACCGACGAGGTCACGGCGTATCTCGCGCAGCAGCCGAAGCCCTACCGCGTCATGGATACCGGCGCGTACCCGGGGGACTTCCTGATGGCGCACCGCGTGCCCACGGTGCTCGGCTACCATGGCAACGAGGTGCGCTTCTACGATGAGGTGTGGGGCGGGAAGAACATCTACGCCAACCTGGGCAACTGGAACCTCTGGGATCTCTGGGCGGTCGGGTACGCGGTGCTCCCCGACTCGCAGCCGATTCCGGGCTTTCACCGCGTCCTCGGACCCATCGTCCCCACGCCCGGGCGGCTCCGGGCCAAGTACGGCGGGGGTTCGAGCTCCGTGTACCTGTTCGAGCGGGATACGATGCCGCCATATGCGCGCGTGCTCCCCGTGGCCGCCAAGGTCCCGGAGGAGCGGGTGATCCCCACCGTGCTCGATCCGCGCTTTCCGCTCTCGGTCGCAGCACTCTTTCCGGAATCGGCCTCGGTCGTGGCGCCGCGGATCGAGAGCGGCATGCCGGTTGCGGTTTCTGCACGCGCCACCGTCACGGCATGGGAACCGGGACGCATGACCATCGCCATCGAGGGCGCCGAGCAGCGTCAGAGTCATGTGGTCGTGGCGGAGACGTGGTATCCGGCGTGGCACGCGACCGTGGACGGCGCCGCCGCTCCGGTGCATCGCGCGAATCATGCGCAGATCGCGGTGGAGATTCCGTCAGGGGCGCGCGTCGTGGAGCTCTTCTTCGATGATCCGGCCTCGGCGCGCGGCCGGCTCGTCACCCTGATCTCGCTGCTGCTCACCCTGGCGCTCACGGTCGTGCCGTGGCTGCGCCGCCGGACCTCAGCACCTGGCGCTCCGTGACCGAACGCTATCTCGTCTGCGTGCCGACCTACAACGAGCGGGCGAACCTGCCGCTCATCGTACCCGCGATTCTCGAGCAGGATCCCCGGCTCGAAGTGCTCGTGATCGACGACAGCTCCCCCGACGGCACCGGCGAGCTCGCGGACACGATCGCGGCCGCGAACCCGCGCGTGCACGTTCTGCATCGGGAAGCCAAGGAAGGGCTCGGCCGCGCCTACCTCGCCGGATTCCGCTGGGCCCTCGATCGCGGCTACGAGTTCATTCTCGAGATGGACGCGGACTTCTCGCACGATCCCAAGTTCCTTCCCCTCTTCATCGAAGCGTCCCTGCAGGCGGATCTCGTCATCGGATCGCGGTACAAGCAGGGCGTCAACGTCATCAACTGGCCGATCTCGCGTCTCCTCCTGTCGCTGGGGGCGAACCAGTACGCCCGGATGATCACCGGGCTCCCGATCTCGGACTCGACCGGCGGCTTCAAGTGCTTCCGCCGCGAGGTGCTCGCTGCGATCGACTTCTCGCGGGTCCGCTCCAATGGCTACGCCTTCCAGATCGAGATGAGCTACCGGGCGTGGCGCAAGGGATTCCGCATCGTCGAGATCCCGATCGTCTTTACCGACCGTGTCGAAGGACAGAGCAAGATGAGCAAGCGCATCGTGCGCGAGGCCGTGTGGATGGTCTGGTCGCTCCGGTTCCGCGCGCTGATCGGAAAGCTGTAAGCGATGCCCGTGACCTTCTTCAAGATGACCGGCTCGGGCAACGACTTCGTCTTTCTCGACGGACGGGTTCAGCGGCCCGAGCAGTGGCCGCGCGAACGGATCGCCGCGCTGTGCGACCGGCGGCGGGGCGTCGGCGGCGATGGCATGGTGATCGTGACGCCGGAGGAGCCGAACGCCGTCCGGATGATCTACTGGAACTCCGATGGCGGCCGCGCGTCGATGTGCGGGAACGCCGCCCTCTGCAGCACGCGCCTCGCCGGCCATCTCGGGCTCGCCGATCCGGCCGGCATGCGCCTGCTGACCGACGCGGGCAGCTATGAGGCTCGCTGCGTCGGCCCGGGGGACATGGCCGAGATCCATCTCTCGGACTTCCCGGCGCCCGCGGCCGCCTCCGAGATTGCGCCGCACGCCGGCGAGCAGATCCTCGGCGTGGCCACCGTGGGCGTCCCGCACCTCGTGACCCTGGTCGACGATATCGAAGCCGTGGACATCGACGGGCGGGGTCGGGAACTGCGATTCCATCCCTCCCTGGGAGAGGCCGGAGCGAATGCCAACTTCGTGGCGGCCCCGGCGGAACCGGGCGCGCCCTGGCTGATCCGCACGTACGAGCGGGGAGTCGAGGGGGAGACGCTCGCCTGCGGCACGGGAACGGTCGCGGCTGCCGTGGCAGTGGCCGCGCACGGCCGCGGCGACCTGCCGATGCGTTTCGTCAGTCGTGGGGGTTCACCGCTTTCCGTCACGGCCACGCTGGCAGGCGGACAGGCCCGTGACGTGTGGCTCTGCGGAGAAGGCCGCCTGGTCTTCACCGGCGAGCTGCGGTAGTCGCTCCTCGAAGCTCCCGGAACTCGATACGGAAACGCGGCACGGTGCACGGCCGTAGGGCAGGGATCTCAACCGGTTTCGAGGCCCCTGCATGCGCGCCTTCGTCGTTGCCCTCCCGCTTTCGCTCGCGAGCCTCGCCTTCGCGCTTCCGGCCTCTCGCACCCTCCATCGCACCGACCCACCCAGCTCCGACTGGCTTCAGCTCCTGCCGGACGGGCCCGTCAAGCGCCAGTTCATCATCGACTGCACGGGATGCCACCAGTTCGACTCGCGCATGGCCCGCCGATTCGGAAGGACGCGGACCGAGGCCGAATGGAGGGAAGCGATCGAGCGAATGCTCGGATTCGCCGGCCCGGCGAGCGGCTTTCCCGTGATTTCGGCGGCGCAGCATCCCGATTCGACCGCGGCCTGGCTGGTCCGCTCGCTGGGAAACCGGAGCCTCGAACGCCGGGATCCGCCGGCGGACCCCAGGGTCACCGAATACCTCTTTCCGGTTGCGCAGGACCTGCCGCACGACGTCGCGGTGGATTCCACGGGTCGGGTCATCGTCACGGGCATGTTCAGCGACGCCATGTACGTGCTGGACCCGGAGTCGGCGCAATTCACCCGCATCGAGGTCCCGGTACCGCAGGCAAATCCGCGTGCCGTGGAGATCGACCGGGAGGGCCGGTGGTGGGTGGTCCTCGGCAATCCGCAGCAGCTCGCGCGCTTCGATGGCGTCAACTGGACCACCTTCGACGTAGGAGTCTATGCCCACAGCGTCGCGCTCGACTCGGCCGGCGGCGCCTGGGTGAACGGGCACTTCACGCGCCAGCCGGAGCTGCTCGTCCGCATCGATCGGCAGGGAAGCGCCGAACGCGTCTCACTGCCGGACCATCCGGCGCTGGCCGCCGGGCCTGGGGGACCGGTGCCGTACGAGCTGCGGACCGCCCCGGACGGACGGATCTGGATGTCGGAGCTCCAGGGCAACCGGATGATCGTCTACGATCCCGGCACCCGTGAGTCCCGGGTCTTCGACATGCCGGGGATCGCGAGCGGGCCACGGCGGTTCGACGTGGCACCGGATGGGACGGTCTGGATCCCGGCCTATGGCGCCGGCTCGCTGGTGCGGCTCGATCCGGTAACCGGGACCTTCCGGGAGTTCGAGCTGCCGGTCAGGGACGCCGCGCCCTACGTCGCCCGCGTCGACGCGGATGGAGGGGTATGGATCGGTACCGGAGCCGCGGATGCGCTCTTTCGGTATGACCCGGCGACCGACCGGTTCGAGACCTTTCCATTGCCGACGCCAGGCTCGGTGGTCCGGCACATCGCGATCGATCGGCGGACGGGAGACGTGTGGCTCGCCTATGGTGAGTCGCCGGGGAAGGCTCCAGCCCGGATTGCCCGCTTCAGGCGTTGAGGGCGCGCGAATCCATGCCGGACGGGGCGTGTGGGGAAATCCACGTGGGTTTCCCACACTTTTCCCCAGCGCTACTTAACAT
>JBLNHD010000277.1:0-3527 GCA_050268825.1 Gemmatimonadota bacterium | reverse complement strand
CAGGCGCCGCGCCGGCGGGCTGGGACGGGGCGGGCGTGCCCGGAGCCGCACCGGGAGACGACCACGTAGCCGCACATGCAATGCCGCCGGCTGTGAGCGCGGCGGCGAGAAGTTTGCGGATGGCAGGGGGGATTTCGTCGCGGTTCATCGGTCACCTCTCCCGGGAGGGTGGACGTAGAACCAACGTAGCGACCGCCCCAGCGGCGCGTTGTGCCGCCTGTCACCACCTTACATCGTCCGCGCCAGCGCGCGATGCTGCGCCACGAGCTGCCGATCCTGGAAGAGGCCGATCAGCGCGGCCCCCGCCAGGAACCCCCCGACGTGGGCCCAGAACGCCACCCCGCCTTCCTCGGACCCGGCGGAAGCGGCCCCGCCGAAGAGCTGCAGGAGGAACCAGTACCCGAGCATGAGGAAGGCCGGCACCCGGATCCGCGTGATGAAGATGACCAGCACCACGAGCATGTGGACCTGCACCCTCGGATAGAGGAGCACGTACGCGCCCATCACGCCGCTGATGGCGCCCGACGCCCCGACCATGGGGATCGCGCTCGCCGGATTGAGGAGCGACTGCACTGCGGCAGCCGCGATGCCGCAGAGGAGGTAGAAGACGAAATAGCGCACGCGCCCCATCGAGTCCTCGACGTTGTTCCCGAAGACCCAGAGAAACCACATGTTCCCGATCAGGTGGAGCCAGCCGCCGTGGAGGAACATCGAGGTGAGCGGCGTGTACCAGACGGGCTCACCGCCGATCTCGCACGCCGCCCCGGGGGCGATGGGGAGGAGGTAGCCTTCCGGAAGCCGGCTGAACAGCTCACCCGGAATGAGCCCGAGCTCGCAGACCGACGCGGAGAGCCGCGGCTCGGCTCCCATCCCCTGGACCATCACCCACATCAGGATGTTCGCGGCGATCAGCGCCAGCGTCACGAGCGGCGTGGCCAGCGTCGGATTGTCGTCCCGATAGGGGAACATGGCTCCGCGTCGGTGAGGGGCGGCCTGGGCTCGCGATCAGTCGTGCGGCGCTTCGGTGTTCACCAGCTCGGGCTTCCTGACGGCCGGCTTCCGGATCTCCTGGTCCATCGTCGGGCGCTCGTGCTTGTCGAAGCGGCCGAGGGAGACCGGCCTTCCCGCATCGGCCGAGGCGTAGAGCGCGCGGATGATGCGCACGTCCCCCAGTCCCTCCTGCCCGGACGGCTCCGGATCTTCGCCCGTGCGGATGCACTCGGAAAAGTAGACGAGCTCGGGGGCAAACTGGTCCCGCTTCGGGAAGCGCCGCTCGCGAGTCCGGTCATCGATGGTGAGCTCGTGGGTGAGCTCCCCGGCGTACTCGTAGGCCGGGTCGAGTACCAGGGTGCCTCTGGTCCCCACCACCTGCAGGCGAGAGACGTCGGCGGCTCCGAAGCTCGTGACGAACGTCGCGAGCCGCTCGCCAGGGAACCGGAGAATGGCGCCGGTCATCTCGTCCACCCCGGGCGCGGCGAACCGCGGATCGTCCTTGCGCGCGGTCAGCGCCAGGACCTCCTCGGGCTCGTCCTCGAACAGGTAGCGCGCGGCGTTGATGCAGTAGATCCCGATGTCGTAGAGCGTCCCTCCGCCCTGGTCGCGGGGATTGAGCCGGATGTCTCCTTCCTTGACGTCCATGGTGAACACGGAGTTGAAGATTCTCGGCTCGCCGATCTTCCCGCCCTGCACCAGCTCCACCGCGCGGAGGTTGGCCTCCTCGAAATGCAGGCGGTAGGCGATCATCAGCTTGACGCCGTTCCGATCGCAGGCGTCGATCATCGCCTCGCAATCTTCCTCGGTCACGGCCATCGGCTTCTCGCAGAGCACGTGCACGCCGGCGTGCGCCGCGCGCTCGGTATACTCGCGGTGCAGGTGATTCGGCAGCGCGATGTATACGGCATCCACGCCGGCCGCCTGCAGTCCGTCCTCGAACGCGTCATAGTCGTAGAGATGCTCGAGCCGGTACTTCCGGCCCAGCTTCGCCAGCTTCTCCGCGTCGTCCGAGAAGAGGGCGACGAGCTCCGAGTTTTCCCCCGCGTGCGCGAATGCCGGCAGGACCGCTACCTGGGCGATGTGCCCGAGCCCGACCACCGCATACCTGATGCGCCGCTCCCCGTCCTCCGCCCCGGCCGGCGGGGCCGGGCTCCGGCGTAGCTGCTTCTTCACCCCGCCCCGCTTCCCGCTGCCCCCGGTCCCCCCGTTCGTATCACGCTTTGCCATGGTCAGCCTCATTCGCTGCGATCCTGAAAGGCGAACGGGATCCTGCCCCGTCATGCGGCAGGATCCCGTCCGGTGCGCTCCGCCAGCGCGGCACCCGCCGCGGGAACGGTCAGAGCGTGCGCCGACCCTGGATCAGGTTGATCAGGGCGACGATGATGGCGATAACAAGCAGCACGTGGATGAGGCCGCCCACGGTGTACGACGTCACCATGCCGAGCAGCCACAGTACCACGAGAACCACGAAGATGGTCCACAGCATTGTTACTCCCTCCTGTCCGTTGATCCTCCCCGCGGATGCGGCTCCCGAAGCGGCGCCGCACGCAAACGCAGGATATCGCATCACGGTGCGAAGAGTCGTGATGCGTGTCACGCGCCGGTCCCCGGCAAGGCCCCGGTGATCGCGATCACCCACGCCCGGCGCCGCGGCAGCCCCGTCGTCGCTCCGGCAGGGAGGGAGGGGGCTCAAGACTCGAGTCTCGGGACTCGAGACTCGAGACTCGCCCCCCGCGCCCCCTCCCGCTTGCGCTCCGGCCCCCACGGAGGCAGGCTAGAGTCCCCTTCACCTCGAGGAAGCACGGATGCTCATCCGAGCCGCGGTCGCAGCTGGCATCGCCGCCGGCCTTTTCGCGCCTTCCCCTGCGCACGCCCAGCGGAGCGACAGCTGGGAGATCGCCGCCGCCCTGCTTCCCCTCCCCGACAGCGCGCGGGCGGGCGCAAAGGTCCTCATCTATCGCGGTGCAGACCTGGTGGAGGTCCGCGCCGGGTCCGGCGAGATGATCTGCCTCGGCGATGACCCGGCGCACAAGGGGCTGCAGGTTTCGTGTTATCACAAGTCGCTGGAGCCGTTCATGGCACGGGGCCGCGAGCTCCGGGCTGCCGGCATCACGAAGCGCGAAGCGGTCGACTCGGCCCGACTCGCGGACGTGAAGAGCGGACGGATCGTGATGCCGAGCGCGGCGATCCTTTCCTCGATCTTCGCCGAGAGCGACTCGTTCGATGCGCTGGCAGGCCCGCCGGCTAAGCACAGCGCACTCGACGTCATCTACCTGCCGTTCGCGACCCAGGAGTCGAGCGGCATCACCGAACAGCCTGCGGTCGGGCGGCCGTGGCTCATGTTTGCCGGCAAGCCCTGGGCCCACGTGATGCTCGCGCGATAGATGTCGCGCAGCACGCTGCCGCTCGACGAGCGGCTCTACGAGTATCTCCTGTCGGTTTCTCTGCGCGAGCCCGACGTCCTGCGGCGCCTCCGTGAGGAAACGGCACGGCATCCGCAGGCCGAGATGCAGATCGCGCCGGAGCAGGGGCAG
>JBLNHD010000276.1:0-12496 GCA_050268825.1 Gemmatimonadota bacterium | reverse complement strand
GCCAAGACGATCCAGGCCGTGGTGGACGAGGACCAGCTCTCGCTCGCGATCGGACGCAACGGGCAGAACGTGCGCCTCGCCTCGGAGCTCACCGGCTGGAAGATCGACCTCTACTCGAGCCGCGAGTGGCTGGAGCGCGGCGGCGAGGGCCCGCTCTTCGCCCCGCTCCCGGCCGAAGACGAGTCGGCGTCGCAGGTGCCGCTGAGCGAGCTCGCCGGGCTCTCTCCCGAGCTCGTGGCGCTGCTCAACAGCGCCGGCTACCAGACGCTGAACGACGTGCTCGACCTCGAGCGCGAGGACATCCAGCGGATCGAAGGGATGACGCCGGAGGCCGCCGACCAGCTCGTCGGCTTCCTCGCGGAGCTGACCGACGAGGAGAGCGACGGGTCGCAGCCGAAGGCATGACGCCGTTGCTGCGCCTGCTCGGGCTCGGCCGGCGCGGGGGGCACCTCGTGATCGGCGTGGACGCGGTCCGGCGGATGCTGCAGGCGGACGAAGTGCGGTGCGTGGTGCTCGCAGCTGACGCGAGCCCGCGGGCCGTGGAGAAGGTGGTCCGGCTCGCGCGGGGAAAAGGGATCCCGCTCGTGGACGGACCGGACGCCGTGACGATCGGCGTGCAGGTGGGGAAGCCGCCGGTCATGGCGGTGGGCGTCAGGGATCGTGGACTCGCCGACGGCATTCTGCAGTCGGCACCCGGGCGCCAGCGGACGGAGGATTGAGTGGTCAAGACGAGAGTGCACGACCTCGCGGCGGAATTCGGCATCCCCTCGGAACAGCTGATGGGATTGCTCAAGGACATGGACATTTTCGTGCGCAGTCACATGTCGGCGCTGGAGAATGACCAGGTTGCCGCCGTGCGCGTCCGCTGGGAACGCGAGAAGCGGAAGAGCGCCGAAGACGCCGCACCGAAGAAGGGACGCCGGAAGGCCGCCAAGGCGGCCGAGCCGCCGCCGCCCCCGGTGGAAGCCAAGCCCGTCCGACGGCGCCGTACGGCGGCCGAAGTGGCGCAGGCCGAGGCCGTGGCCCAGGCCGAGCGCGAAGCCGAAATCACGACCATCGAGCTCGAACGCCCGGTGCCCGAGCCGGTCGAGCAGCCCACGGCCAAGTCGATCGAGGAACGCGCCCGCGCGCTCTTCAAGGACCTTCCGCCGCTGCCCGTGGAAGAGGAAGCCACCGAGACCGAGACGGCGGAGCCCTCGGCGCCGGTTGCCGCGGCGCCGGCCGCGTCGGCGCCCAGCGCGCCGGCTCCCCCGGCGCCTGCCGCGCCGTCCACGCCCACGCGCGCCCCCTTCATTCCGCCGCGGATTCCGCGCTCGCCGCCGCCGCAGCGCGCCGGCCAGGGCGGCGGCTCATCGCAGCAGCGTTCGGGCCAGGGCCCGCGCCCGGTGTTCAGCAGCAGCGCTCCGGGCGGCGGTCCGGCGCGTCCGGGCGCCGATCGCCCGGCGCCCGCCCGTACGTTCGGACCGGACGCCGAGAAGGGCGGCAGCCGGAAGAAGGGGAAGAAGGGGCGCCGCGGCTTCGTCGATCAGGAAGCGGTGCAGGCCAACATCGCGAAGACGCTGCAGGGCATGAAGGGACCGGGCGGTCGCAAGGGACGCCGCTCCGACGAGCCGTCCTACCGCGACCTCATTGCCGGCCGCATGGCGGAGGAGAAGGAAAAGGAGAAGACCCGGGTCCGCGTCAACGAGTTCATCTCGGTGAGCGAGCTCGCCGCCGCCATGAAGATCCCGGCGACCCAGATCGTCCAGTTCGCCTTCAAGGAGCTGGGTCTCATGGTCACGGTGAACCAGCGCCTCGACTTCGACCAGATCGACCTGATCGCCTCCGAGTTCGGCTTCGAGGCCGTGCGCGAGGACGAGTACCAGGCCGAGGCGGAAACGGTCGACGAGCCGGATACGGACGAGGAGCTCGTCCCGCGCCCGCCGGTGGTGACGATCATGGGTCACGTGGACCATGGCAAGACGTCGCTCCTCGATTACATCCGGAAGGCCAACATCGTCGCTGGCGAGGCCGGCGGCATCACGCAGCACATCGGCGCCTACCACGTCGAGCTCCCGGGCGGAAAGGACATCACCTTCCTCGACACGCCGGGCCACCAGGCCTTCACCGCCATGCGCGCCCGCGGGGCCCAGGTCACCGACCTCGTGGTGCTCGTCGTGGCGGCGGACGACCAGGTGATGCCGCAGACGATCGAGGCCATCAGCCACGCGAAGAACGCCGGCGTGCCGCTCGTCGTCGCCATCAACAAGATTGACCTGCCGTCCGCGAATCCGGCCAAGGTCAAGCAGGATCTCCTGCAGCACAGCGTGGTGCTCGAGGAATTCGGCGGCACGGTGCTGCACGCGCCGATTTCCGCCAAGAAGGGCACGGGCATCGATCAGCTGCTCGACCAGATCCTCCTCCAGGCGGAAATCCTCGACCTGAAGGCGAACCCGGCCGGCCGCGTGCAGGGCACCGTCCTCGAGGCCACGCTCGATCCGGGGAAGGGCCCGCTCGCCACGATCCTCGTGCAGCGCGGCACCCTGCACGTGGGCGACAACTTCATCTGCGGCAAGTTCAGCGGTCGCGTGCGCGCGCTCTTCGACGAGCGCGGCAAGCCGGTGAAGGAAGTGGGGCCGTCGATGCCGGTGCAGATCCTCGGCTTCGAAGGCGTGCCCGCGGCGGGCGACTCGTTCACGGTCGTGACCGACGCCGTCGAGGCGCGCGACATCGCCCAGAAGCGGCAGCGGCTCGAGCGCGAGGCGCAGAACCGCCGCAGCCAGAAGGGCACGAGCCTCGAGGACTTCAGCCGCGCCCTCAAGGAAGGCGAGGTCTCCGCGCTCCGCATCATCATCAAGGCGGACCAGGGCGGCCCTGCGGAAGCGCTCGCCGATGCGCTGGCCCAGCTGGGCACGTCGGAAGTGCGCGTGGACGTGGTGCACCGTGGCGTCGGCGCCATCACCGAGAGCGACGTGCTCCTCGCCAAGGCGTCGGGCGCGATCATCCTCGGCTTCCACGTGCGGCCGGACTCCAACGCGCGGGCGGCCGCGGAGCGTGAGCAGGTGGACGTGCGCACCTACCGCATCATCTACGAGGCGGTGGAGGACGTCCGCAACGCGCTCGAGGGCCTGCTCAAGCCCGAGGAGCGCGAGACCGTGCTCGGCGAGGCCGAGGTGCTCCAGCTCTTCAAGGTGAGCAAGGTCGGCACCATCGCGGGCTGCATGGTCCGCACCGGCACCATCCAGCGCACCGCCAAGGCCCGCGTCATCCGGGATGGCACCACGGTCTACACCGGACAACTGTCCAGCCTGAAGCGCTTCAAGGACGACGTGCGCGAGGTACGAGACGGCCAGGAGTGCGGCATCGGCGTCGAGAACTTCAACGACCTCAAGGTCGGCGACCGGATCGAGTCGTATCGTCTCGAGGAGGTGAAGCGGACGCTCGAGGCGAGTTCCTCGGCCGGCGCGGGGTGATCGTCGCCATCGGGACCTGGGAGGTGCACCTGCCGGGCTGCAGCTCCCTGAAGGAGAAACGTGGCGTGCTGAAGCCGGTGCTCGCCACCCTTCGCCAGCAGTGCAACGTGTCGGTGGCGGAGACCGGACATCAGGATCTCTGGCAGCGGGCGGAGATCGCCTGCGCGGCCGTCGGCTCCGATCGCCGCGTGGTCGAGGAAACCTTGCGGCTGGCGGATCGGATCGTGGAAGGGGCGAACGGGATGCGCATCATCGATACGGCGAGGGTGTTCCGGTGAAGGGGTCGTCACGGCGCCCCGAGCAGGTGGGCGAGACGATCCGGCAGGTGGTGGCCGACCTCCTCCTCCGCGGCGAGGTGCGCGATCCGCGCGTGGGCCTCGTGACCGTGACGCGCGTGGACGTGACACCCGACCTCTCGCACGCCACGATCTTCGTGCGCGCGCAGGGCGATGACGCGGAGCGCGACCGGGCGGTCGAGGGGCTCAGGAGCGCGGCCGGCTTCCTCCGGAGCCGCGTCGCGCGCGTGCTCACGACCCGCACCGTGCCCGAGCTGCACATCGAGGCCGATCGAGGGCTCGAGCATGCGGCGCGCATCAACGAGCTGCTCGAGGGGATCCGGCGGGAGTCGGCGGACTGACGGGCGCAGTGCTGGTGGACAAGCCCGCCGGCCCGACGTCGCACGACGTGGTGATCCGGGTGCGGCGCACGCTCGGCGTTCGCAGCGCAGGCCATACCGGGACCCTCGATCCGTTCGCGAGCGGCCTCATGATCATCCTGCTCGGGCGGGCCACGCGTCTCGCGCGCTTCGTCTCGAGCCAGCCGAAGCGGTATGCCGCCACGGCGCGCCTCGGGTTCGCGACCACGACGGATGATCACACCGGGACGCCGCTGGCCGCGGAGAGGGGCCGGGGCACGGCGGCCTCGGCCCCGGAGGTCGCGGCCGCGCTGGAGAGCTTCCGGGGGCACTCGCTGCAGCGTCCGCCCGCGTATTCGGCGCGGCACGTCGGTGGCGAGCGCAGCTACCGTCTGGCCCGCCAGGGAGTCGAGGTCACGCTGCCGGAGACTCCGGTGACGGTCCACGATATCGCCTTCGTCGCGCTGCGCGGCGAGCTGGTCGACTTCCGTGTGACGGTGAGTGCCGGGACCTACGTCCGCGCCCTCGCGCGCGACCTGGGCGAACGGCTCGGCACGGGTGGACACCTCACGGCGCTGCGCCGCGAGGCGGTCGGCTCGCTGGACGTCGCTCGCGCGGTGCCGCTCGACGCGCTGAGCGCGTCCACTCCGGTGCTGCCGCCGCTCGACGTGCTGGGACACCTCCCGGCGCTCGCGCTGGACGGGGATGGAGCGCGCAACGTCTCCCACGGCCGCCCGATCGAGGCGGCGGCCGTCACGGCCGCGGAAGGATCGGCCGTGGCGCTGGTCCGCGAGGGGCGTCTCGCCGCCGTAGCGGAAGTGCGCGCCGGATGGCTGCAGCCCGTCGTGGTGCTCGAGGACGCATGATCCTCCGCGGAAGCATCGTGACGGTCGGCTCCTTCGATGGGGTGCATCTGGGGCATCGCGCCGTGCTCGGCGAGATCGCGCGGCGCGGAGCCGAGGCGGGGCTCCGGAGCGTGCTCGTCACCTTCGAGCCGCATCCGCTCGAGATCGTCAACCCGCCGGCCGCCCCGCCGCTGCTCACGGTGGGCGCCGAGCGGCTCGAGATCCTCGCGCAGATGACGCTCGACGAGGTGCGCCTGCTCCGGTTCGACCGGCGCATCGCCGGCCTTGCCCCCGAGGCGTTCGTGCGTGAATTCCTGCTCGGGCGCTGCGCCATGCGGGCACTGGTCATCGGGCACGATCACGGCTTCGGACGCGGCCGGAGCGGCGATGTCGGGACGCTCCGGCGGCTGGGTGCCGAGCACGGGTTCGCCGTCGACGTGGTGGCTCCGGTGGATCGCGGCGCGCAACGGGTCTCGAGCTCGCTGATCCGGCGCGCGGTCGCCGGGGGGGACCTCGACACCGCCCGCGCGCTGCTCGGACGGCCGTACTCCGTGAGCGGGATGGTGCAGCGGGGCGCGCAGCGCGGTCGGACGATCGGCGTGCCGACGATCAACCTCGCGCCGCCGCCGGCCCGGAAACTTCTCCCGCCCGACGGCGTCTATGCGGTGATGGTCGAGACCCCGTCCGGCCGCTTCGGCGGGATGCTCAACCAGGGCACCCGGCCGACGTTCGGCGAGATGACCCGGACCCTGGAGGCGCACCTCTTCGGGTTCGACGGCGACCTCTACGGCCGGGCGGTGCGCGTCGACTGGATCCGCCGGATCCGCGATGTCCGCCGCTTTGCGTCGGTAGAAGACCTGAAGGCACAGCTGGCGCACGATCGCGCCAGCGCCGAGGCGGCACTCGCCTCGGCGCATGACCCCAGTGGCGCCACCGGCGCCCGACATCACGAGTGACGATGTTCTCATCCATCCGGAACCGACTGATCCTGATCGGGCTGCTGATCGCCGCCTGCATCTTCGCCCTGCTGCCGCGGGAAGTGACCACCCGCGTCCGTGGCGCCGACAACGTGATGCGCGACAGCGTGTCGAAGGAAGTGCCGATCAAGCGGGGGCTCGACCTCCAGGGCGGGATGCACCTCGCTCTCGAGCTCGACCAGTCCCGCCAGGTCTCCTCCGACGTGGCGCGGGACATCGAGCTCGCGCTCACGGTCCTCCGGAACCGGATCGACGAGTTCGGCGTGACCGAGCCCGTCATCCAGAAGGAGGGGACGGAGCGCATCATCGTCGAGCTCGCCGGGATCACCGATCCGCAGCGCGCGAAGGACATCGTGCAGGAGGCGGCGTTCCTCGAGTTCCGGATCACCGACGAGACGCAGGCGCTGGAGAAGGCGCTGCCGGCGATGGATCGCGCCCTCCGCGCCGCCGGCGTCACGGCGGCCCCCGGTCAGGCACCGCAGACCTCCGCCGTGCAGGAGCTCCTCGGTGGCGCCGATACGACGCGGCGCGATTCCGCCGGCGCCGACAGCGCCGCCACGGACACGGCGAGCCTGACGCCGGGTGCCGCGATCCTGAGCGGGCTGATCCAGCCGAGCGGAGAGATGCCGGGCGAGTACCTCGTCAGCGAGACGGCGTATCCGCGAGTGGACAGCCTCCTCAACGTGCCGGCCGTGCGCCGCGTGCTGCCGCGGGGCATCACCTTCCTCTGGGCGGCGATGCCGACGAGCGTCGGCGTCCAGTCCTATCGCTATCTCTACGCGCTCGACGACCGCCCCATCATCACCGGGGAACGTCTGGTGGATGCGCAGGCGCAGCTCGATCCGCTCACCAACGCGCCGGTGGTCAACTTCGAGCTCGACCGCGCCGGCGGCCGCGAGTTCGGCGCGCAGACCGCCCGCCACGTCGGCGATTACATGGCGATCATCCTCGATGGCGAGGTCCAGGGGCGGCCGCCGGTCATCCAGGAACGAATCAACCGGAGCGGCCGGATCACGCTCGCCGGCCGGACGGTCGAGGACGCCCGCGACCTCGCGCTCACGCTGCGCGCGGGCGCCCTCCCGATTCCTCTCAAGATCGTCGAGGAGAGCCAGATCGGGGCGAGCCTCGGCCAGGACGCGATCAGCTCGGGCATCGTCGCGGGCATCATCGGCGCCATCTTCGTGGTCCTGGTGATCATCGCGTACTACAGGGTGGCCGGCATGCTCGCGATCGGGGCGCTGCTGATGTACGTCCTCCTCACGCTCGGGGCGCTCGCCGCCCTCGGCGCGACGCTCACCCTGCCGGGCCTCGCCGGGCTCATCCTCTCCATCGGCATCGCGGTGGACGCGAACGTGCTCATCTTCGAGCGGATCCGGGAGGAGCTGGCACTGGGCAAGTCGGTGCGCCTTGCCGTGGACGAAGGGTTCCGCCACGCCATGAGCGCGATCATCGACTCGAACGTGACCACGGCCCTCACCGCGCTCTTCCTCTATCAGTTCGGCACCGGGCCGGTCCAGGGCTTCGCGGTGACGCTGATCATCGGTATCGCCGCCTCGCTCATCACCGCGGTCTTCGTGACGCGCACCTTCTTCATGATCTGGCTGGAGCGTCGTCCGGCCATGTCCACGCTGAGCATCTGAGATGAGACTCTTCGCCAACGCCAACTACGACTTCCTGGCACGCCGCCGCATCGCGTACGCGATCACGGCGGTCTTTCTCCTCGCCGGGCTCGTGGCCGTGCTCGTTCGCGGCGTCAATTACAGCGTGGAATTCACCGGCGGCACCCGCATGCGCGTCGAGGCGGTGGAGCCCGTGGACGTCGGGGCCCTTCGCGACGGCCTGGCGGAGCAGGGCATCACGGGCGCGGAGATCCAGACCTTCGGGTCGGACCGCGAGTTCGTGATTCGCGCCGGCAGCGCCCGCGAAGGCGCCGACCCGAACGATACCGAGGCCACGACGAGCGCCATCCGTGGCGCCCTCGATGCGGTGATCGGCGCGGATCAGTACCGCGTCCTCAAGAGCGGGGCCGTGAGTGCCAAGGTGGGGAGCGAGCTGCGCACCAAGGCGCTGTACGCCATCCTGCTGTCGTTTGCGGCCGTGCTCGCCTACCTGGCGGTCCGCTTCGAGTGGCGGTTCGGCGTTGCCGCCATCCTCGCGACGGCGCACGACCTGCTCGCGACCATTGCGTTCATCGCCATCCTGCGCATCGAGGTGAGCCTCTTCGTGGTGGCGGCCCTGCTGTCGATCGTCGGCTATTCGCTCAACGACACGATCGTCATCTTCGACCGGGTTCGCGAGAACCTGCACAAGCTCAAGCACATGGGCTTCGCGGAGATTCTCAACCGCTCCGTGAACGAGACCCTTCCGCGAACCGTCATCACCGGTGGCACCGCGCTCGGCAGCCTCATCGCGATGGCGGTGCTGGGCGGCGACGTGGTGCGCCCGTTCGCGCTCATCATGCTCTTCGGGCTCGTGGTTGGCACGTTCTCATCCGTCTTCGTGGCCTCGCCGGTGCTGCTCGAGATCGAGCGGCGGTGGCCGGGCCCGCACGCCCGCGGCCTGCGCGCCGACGGACGGAAGCCCGCCGTCGCGCCCGGACGGAAGACGCAGCCCGTCGCCTGAGCCCATGCTCGTCGACACGCACTGCCACCTCGGCGATGCCGCATACGCGGCAGACCGGGACGAGGTGGCGGCGCGCGCCTGGGCAGCCGGCGTCGGCCATATCGTAGTGATCGGGGAATCGCCCGCCTCGGCCGATGGCGCACTGGCGCTGGCGGCGGATCCCCGATTCTCCGCCACCGCCGGCCTCCATCCACACATCGCTTCCGAGTGGACCGACGCATCGGCGAGCTGGCTCTCGGAGCGGCTCGCCGATGCGCGCGTCGTAGCGGCGGGGGAAATGGGCCTCGACTATCATTACGAGCACTCGCCCCGGCCCGTGCAGCAGCGAGTCTTCGACACGCAACTCGGGCTCGCGGCGGCAGCGGGAAAGCCGGCCGTCATCCATGCCCGCGAGGCGGACGAGGACGTGGCCGCCCTGCTGCGGGCGCATCCGCGGACCGTCTGCATCCTGCATTCGTTCAGCAGCGGGATGGACCTGCTGCGCACCGGCATCGCGCTCGGGCATTACGTCTCGTTCAGCGGAATGATCACCTTCCGCACCTGGCAGCGGGACGACGCGATCCGCGAGACGCCGCGCGATCGCCTCCTGATCGAGACCGACGGGCCCTACCTGGCTCCGATGCCGCACCGGGGGAAGCGGAACGAGCCCGCCTTCGTGGGACGCGTGGCCGAGCGGCTCGGCGTCGTGCTCGGGATGAGCGGTGCGGAGGCCGCGGCGCTGACTGCCGAGAACGCGCGCCGGGTCTTCGGGGACAGGATCAGCCGCACCGCCGCGTAGGCCGCCATCGTCTCGTTCGCCCTCACACCATCACGGAGGCTTCGTGCCCTCGGTTCCTTCCGACATCGCGATCGCGCAGGCCGCCAGACTTCGTCCCATTGCCGACGTTGCCGCCGAAGTCGGCCTCGGCCCCGACGAGATCCTCCCCTACGGTCGCCACAAGGCGAAGGTCACGGCGGCCGCCGTGCAGTCGCGCGCGCCGACCGGGCGGCTGGTGCTCGTCACCGGGATCAATCCGACGCCGGCCGGGGAAGGGAAGAGCACCGTGACCGTCGGCGTGGCGCAGGCCCTCCGGCGTCTCGGGAAGAAGGTGATGGTCTGCATCCGGGAACCGTCGCTCGGCCCGGTGTTCGGCGTGAAGGGCGGCGCGGCGGGCGGCGGCTACGCGCAGGTGGTGCCGATGGACGAGATCAACCTGCACTTCACCGGGGACTTCCACGCGATCACTTCGGCGCACAACCTGCTGTCCGCCATGCTCGACAACCACATTCACCACGGGAACGCCCTCGGCATCGATGCGCGGCGGATCACCTGGCCGCGCACGATGGACATGAACGATCGCGCGCTGCGCTCCATCATCGTCGGCCTCGGCGGGATGAACGGCGGCCCGTCGCGCGAGGACCGGTTCGTCATCGTTCCGGGCAGCGAGATCATGGCGATCCTCTGCCTGGCCCGTGACATCGTGGATCTCGAACGGCGCCTGGCCAGCATCATCGTGGGCCTTACGCGCGATCGGCGCCCCGTCACGGCCGGGGACCTCAAGGCATCCGGCGCGATGACACTGCTCCTCCGCGACGCCCTCCAGCCGAACCTCGTCCAGACGCTCGAGGGTGGGCCCGCGCTGGTGCATGGCGGCCCCTTCGGGAACATCGCCCACGGGTGCAATTCGATCGTGGCCACGAAGCTCGGGCTGGCGCTGGGGGACATCGTCCTGACCGAGGCCGGCTTCGGCGCCGACCTTGGCGCAGAGAAGTTCTTCGACATCAAGTGCCGGTTCGGCGGGCTCAACCCGGAAGCCGCGATCGTGGTGGCCACCATCCGCGCGCTCAAGATGAACGGCGGGGTGAAGAAGGACCAGCTCGCCACGCCGGACGTTGCCGCACTGACGCGCGGTCTCGTCAACCTCGAGGCGCACGTCCGCAACGTCGGGAAGTTCGGCGTGCCGGTCGTGGTCGCGCTCAACCGGTTCACCTCGGATTCGGACGAGGAGATCAGGACGGTCCTCGATGCGGCCGCGGGGTGGGGCGCGCGCGCCGCATTGAGCGAAGTCTGGGAAAAAGGCGGTGAAGGCGGGGAAGCGGTCGGCCGCGAGGTGCTCGCGCTCCTCGAGGAGGGAAAGGCCAGCTTCCGCCCGCTCTACGATGACGCGCTCCCGATCAAGGACAAGATCGAGACCATCGCGCGGGAGATCTACGGTGCCGACGGCGTGACCTACGCGCCGGCCGCCGAGAAGAGCATTGCGCAATGCGAAGCGATGGGACTCGGCGCCACTCCCGTCTGCATCGCGAAGACGCAGTATTCGTTCAGCGACGATCCGACCCGTCTCGGGCGCCCGAGCGGATTCCGCATCACGATTCGCGATGTCTACCCGTCGGCGGGGGCCGGCTTCGTCGTGGCGCTGGCCGGTGATATCATGACGATGCCCGGGCTCGCGAAGGTGCCGGCGGCCGAGGCGATGAAGGTCCATCCCGACGGCACGATCGAGGGGCTTTTCTGATGCGATTCGTGTCTACCGAGCACGCGCCCAGGGCCATCGGACCGTACAGTCAGGCCGTCGTCGCGAACGGCCTCCTCTACACCGCCGGCCAGATCGCGCTCGATCCCGCCACGATGCAGGTGGAAGCGGAGGGCATCACCGAGCAGACCGAGCAGGTCATGGCCAACCTCGCCGCCATCCTCGCCGCGGCAGGCGCGGATTTCTCGAAGGTGGTGAAGACGACGGTCTTCCTCACCGACATGGCGGACTTCCAGGCCATGAACGAGGTGTACGCGCGTGCCTTCGGGACGCATCGTCCCGCGCGCTCGACCGTGGCGGTCGCCGGCCTGCCGAAGGGGGTGCGGGTCGAGATCGAGGTCATTGCCGAGGTGGGTGGCTGACGTGACTGCAGGGGAGTGGATCGGGTCTGGTGGCCTGGCCGATCTTCAAAATCGCGTCGGAGACGCCTTGTGCGGCTCTGGTGGGTTCGATTCCCACACGCTCCCGCCACGCCGCCCCCGCCGCACCGTGCGGTCGCTCCTCGCAGGCCTCGCGGTGGCCCTGGCCGCGACCCTCCCCTCGACGCTCGCGGCCCAGGATTCCGCCGGCGTCGCGCGGCCCGATTCGGCGGCGGCCCCCGCGCCCGATTCGGTGGCTGCACGAGCCGCGGATTCGGCCGCGGTCGATTCCTCCCGCGCACCGAGCCCGACGGGCGCCATGATCAAGTCGCTTCTCGTTCCGGGACTCGGGCAGATTTCGCTCGGCCGCAAGCTCACCGCCGCCGTGTTCGTGGCGTTCGAAGGGGCGGCACTCGCCATGGTCATCAAGTCGCAGCGCGAGCTCAACGACGCTCGCGAGGCGAGCGGGGGGGAGGAAACGCCGCTGGTGACGGAGAAGGCCCGGAAGCGGGAAGACTGGCTCGTGCTCATGGGCGTGAACCACGTCATTTCCGGCATCGAGGCCTACGTGTCCGCGCATCTCTGGGATTTCCCGGGGGAACTGCAGATCCAGGCGGTTCCCGGCGGGGTGCGGGCCGCGGCATCCGTCCCGCTCCGGTTCTGATGAACCCGGCGCCCGTCGGCATCTTCGACTCCGGGCTCGGCGGGCTCACCGTCGCGCGCTCCATCTTCGAGCGGCTCCCGCACGAGTCGACGGTCTATTTCGGCGATACCGCACGGGTGCCCTACGGCCCGAAGTCCCCGGAGACGGTGCAGCGCTACAGCCTCGAGATCCTGCACTGGCTGCTGGCGCAGGGGGTGAAGGCCGTCGTCATCGCCTGCAATACGAGCACCGCCCACGCGCTTGCCGCGCTGCGCGAGGCCTCCCCGGTGCCCGTCGTGGGCGTCATCGAGCCGGGGGCGCGCGCCGCGATCGCCGGATCGCGGGGAAAGGTCGGGGTGATCGGGACGGCAGGCACCATCGCGAGCGGCGCCTATCGCCGGGCCATCGAAGCCCGGGCACCGGATTTCGAGGTGGTCCAGCAGGCGTGTCC
>JBLNHD010000275.1:0-13179 GCA_050268825.1 Gemmatimonadota bacterium | reverse complement strand
CTCGAGCGGAGATACCGGCCGGCGCTCCCGGACGCGGTGTGGCGCGAAGCGTTCGATCAGCTCTTCGAACGATATCACTTCACGGTCGGCGAATCCTCCTCCGGCACGGGCGCTGGCGTCGCTCCGGACATGCTGGGACGGGTATTCGAAGGTGTCATGGAGCCCGTCGCCCGCAAGGCGAGCGGCACCTATTACACGCCGGCGCCCCTGGTCCGGGATCTGGTCGATGCCACCTGTACGGCACTCGTCGGCGCCCGCCGGGGCTGCAGCGACGCCGAGGCAGCGGAGCTGATCGCGGCACGGGAGCCTGCCGCGCTCTCGGTCCTGACCACCGCCACGATCCTCGATCCTGCCTGCGGCTCCGGCGCGTTCCTCCTTGGGGCGCTCGAGCGCATCGCGGCGGCGCGAGTGGCGCTCGGAGAGTCGCCGGGCACGGCGCGACGGGCCGCGCTGCAACGGCAGCTCTTCGGCGTGGACCTGAGCGGGATGGCGGTCCGCCTGGCGGAACTCCGGCTCTGGCTATCCGTCGTTTCCGCGGACGAGGCCCCCGACGCGCGGAGCGTGTGCCCGCTTCCCAACCTCGACAGCCTGGTGCGGCAGGGAGACTCGCTCCGCGAGCCCGCCTCGGCGCGTGGCCGCTGTTCGGCAGACGTGGCGCGCAAGGTGGCTGCGGCGCGGCGGGGATTGGTGACGGCTTTCGGCCGCGACAAGGCGAGGCTCGCCGCCGAACTGCGGAACCTCGAGCTCAGCGCGGCGGCTCAATCCGCCGATGACCGGGTGCAGCGAACCATCGGGAAGATCGAGGAACTGCTCGGGGTACTCCGTACGCCCACGCTCTTCGGAGACCGGCCGGTACCCGACACCAGCCAGCGCCACCAGCTGCGCGCGCTCAGGGGCGAGCTTCATGAAGCTCGCGCCGCCCGCCGGGCCATCGGCGCGTCGGAAGACCTTCCCTGGTTCCAGTTCGATGCGCACTTCCCCGACATCATGCAGCGCGGCGGCTTCGACGCCGTCATCGGCAATCCGCCCTGGGTTCGGGCGGAAGAACTGCCCGTCGAGATGCGGCGCCGGCTGGCGGCACGGTATCGGTGGTGGCGCGGCGGGGGCGCGAAGGGATTCCGTCACCAGCCGGACCTTGCCGTCGCCTTCCTCGAGCGGGCGCACGAACTCGCCGCGCCGGACGGCGTCGTCACCCAGCTCGTCCCCTCGAAGGTGGCATCCGCAGCATACGGATCCGCGGCACGTGCATCACTTGTTCGCGAGACCACCGTGCATGCCGCCGCCGACCTCACCGGCCACACCTCCGCCCGATTCGACGCCACCGTGTATCCGATGGCGATCATCACCACCCGGCGCCGGCCACCACCGGGGCACGTGGTGCGACACGCGCTCGACCCGAACGCGGGGGGCCAGCATCAGGAAAGGCTTGGCGCGGCGCCCTGGGTAACGCGCGGGCGGGATGCCGCAGCCGTCTCGGCCCGGCTCCGGAGCGCGTTCGCTCCGCTCGCCACCGGGTTCGCATGCCGGCTCGGCGTCAAGACAGGCGCCAACGCAGTGTTCCTCGATCCGGAAGGCGTCGAGCCCCGTCGCCTCCGGCCGGCGGTGCGAGGCCGGGACGTCCTGGCGTTCTCGGTTCGATGCCCGTCGCAGGTGCTCTGGACCCACGACGAGCACGGCGTACCGCTGCCCCGGCTGCCGCCGGACGTTGCCAGCTATCTGGCGCCCCATGAATCCCGGCTGCGCGCGCGATCCGACTTTACCGGCGGCCCGTTCTGGACGCTCTTCCGTACCCGGGGTGCGGTGGGGCCGCACCGGGTCGTGTGGCCGGATGTGGCACGGCAGCTGACGGCGGCGGTGCCGCCGGTGCAGGCCGTCGCCCTCAACAGCTGCTACGTGCTCGGGGCCGGATCCGGCCGTGCGGCGGACGGGATCTGCGCCTGGCTCAACTCGACCTGGATCCGCGCGCTCGCGCGGCTCATCGCGGCACCGGCATCCGGGGGATACGCACGATTCAGCGCCGGTGTGGTCGGAAGCCTGCCCAGCCCCGTGAACGATCCGCAGCTCGCGCGCCTCGGCAGTGAGGGGGCGAGCGGCAGCGATGTGCAGGAGGAATTGGATGAACGGGTTGCGGGCCTGCTCAGCCTCACGGACGCCGAGCGCCGGGCGCTTGCGGACGTGGCACGAGACCGTGCCGACGATCGTCGCTGAATCGCTCGTCGTCGCCGAGACGATGCCGTCGTTTCTTCCGGGGGTCCGGGGCTCGGCCCGCGAGGTGGCAGCGCGGCTCGCGCGTGCCGCGCTGCCGCCGGAGTCGCCAGTACCGTCGCCCCCCTGGCTCCTGCCGGGGCAACGTGTGTCGCACGCGCGCACGCTTGCCGCCCTGGAGCGATTCGGGGGCGCGCTGCTCGCAGAGCCGGTCGGCACGGGGAAGACCTACATCGCGCTCGCCGCCGCGCACTCGCTCGCGGGACGCGCCACCTGCATCGTCCCCGCATCCCTCGTCTCTCAATGGCGTCGGGCGGCCGCTGACCTTCGCGTGCCGCTCGTCGTCTCCTCGCATGAGCGCGCGAGCCGGGGCACCCTTCCGCGAGCCGACGGGCTCGTCATCGTCGACGAGTCGCATCATTACCGGAGCCGGGAGGCGCGGCGGTACGGGCATCTGGCGCGGTGGATCGCCGGGCGGAGGGCGCTGCTGCTGACGGCGACGCCGGTCATCAACCGGCTTGGCGACCTCATTGCCCAGCTGCTCCTCGTACTCCCTGACGATGCGCTGGCGCCTCTCGGCGTGCCCTCCCTGGCGGAGCTGCCGCGGCGTCACGCCTTTCCCTCGGCGCTGTCCCTCGTCGTGCTCACGGCAGCCGCGCGCGACGCGCGGCCCCGGGCCGATTCGCAGATCGTCCGCCCCGAGACCACGGCCGGCGAGGCCGTCGCGGACATCCGCGAGCTGGTGCTCTCGCGGAACCCGGCCGTAGCGAGGCTCGTACGCAGCGTCCTGCTCAGGGCCGCAGCGTCGAGCCCGGCGGCGCTGGACGCGTGCCTCCGGCGTTATCGCCTCCTCCTGCTCCAGGGGCGGGATGCCGTCGAGGCCGGCGTGCGCCCGGGCCGGGCGGAGCTGCGACGCTGGGCCGGCGAACTGCCCGAGCAGACGGTACTCTGGCAGTTGTTCGACGACACCCCGGCAGACGCGGAGCTCGAGCTCGACGACCTCGCATCGCTTGACGCGCTGGTCCGGCGTGCCGGCCTCGCTGCGGAACGCCAGGATGCGAAGGCCCGGCGCCTCGTCGGCCTCGTTGCGGATGGGGCGCGCACGCTCGTCTTCACGAGCTCCCGCGACACGGCCCTCTGGCTCAGGCGCTGGATCGAGCCTGCGCCGGCCTGGTGCACCGGCGAAGCCGCCGGAATCGGCCATACGCGCATGCCTCGCCATTCCGTGCTGGCAGGCTTCGCTCCCGCCGCGCGAGCGGGCGCCCGCGCTCTGCCGCACGTGCTCATCAGCACCGAAGTGGCGGCTGAGGGACTGGACCTCCAGGGAGCCCGACGCATCGTCCACTACGACCTGCCGTGGAATCCGGCGCGGCTCGAGCAGCGTGAGGGTCGTGCCCGTCGGCTCGGGAGCGCGCACGACGTGGTGCAGGTGATCACGTTCGAGCCGCCGTCCGCCATCGAGCGCGAACTCCGGCAGCTCGACATCCTCGAGAAGAAGCGCGGGCTCGGCGCGCGCGCACTCGTGGCGGGCGATACGCTGCAGCAATGGCGTGGCACGCTCGAAATGGCGGCGGGCTCGGCCGATCCGGTTCGCGGTGTCGCGGCGGTATCGGACTCCGCGTTCGCGGGCGCGCTCGTCGGCCTCACGCTCATCGAGCTCGCGGACGAGCATGCACCGTGGGGCACGGCGCTCTGCTGGCTGCCGGCGGGCAGGCGAGCCGCCGGGCCGGTCGACGATGCGACGATCCTGACCGCCCGGCTCGCCGCGGCGGCGCGCTCCGCGGGGCCCGCGGCGCCACCGGATGCCAGCGAACTTCGCTGGCTCGACGCGGCCGTCGCGCCACCCGCAGCCGCCATGCTGCGGGCCGCCAACGCCGCGAGCCTCCGCAGCCCCATTCCCGTGCCGATGCGGCGCCTCGTGCGGCGGCTCGCCGCGATCGGCCGCGCCGCCGCTCGCGAGCGCGACGGAGCCAGGCTCGAAGCAGTCGACCGGGCGCTTCGCGTGGTTGCGCGCGGACACTCGGCGGGCGAGGCGCTGCTGATCGGCGAGCTCGCCGGCACTGCGGCCGACGCCACCCTCGTCGCGACGCTCGCATCCTTGCCGGACCCGCCTCCCCGCACATTCGACGTGCGGGTCGAGGGCGTCGTGCTTTTCCGTGCCGGAGGAGCGCGACTACCTTGAACGCATGCCGAAGCTCAATACCGTGCTGTTCGACCTCGACGGCACGCTCATCGATTCCGTCCGGCTCATCCTCGACAGCTACCACCACACGCTGCGTGCCCACGGCATCCCGGAGCGCACCGACGCCGACTGGCTGCGCGGCATCGGCACGCCGCTGCGGGTGCAGTTCGCCGAGTGGCGCGAGCATCCCGGCCTCGACCGGATGATCGAGACGTACCGCGAGTACAACCTGGCCAACCATGATGCGTGCGTGACGCCGTATCCCGGCATTGCGGACGTCGTGCGTGCCATCAAGTCGGCGGGCTACGCGACGGGACTCGTCACGAGCAAGAACCGGAGCGGGGCGCAACGCGGGCTGCGGCTCTGCGAGATCGAGCCGCTCATGGACGTGATCGTCGGCGCGGACGACGTCGAGAACCCGAAGCCTCACCCCGAGCCGGTGGTCAAGGCCATGGCCCATCTCGGCGCCGATCCGCGGCGAACGGTCTACGTCGGCGACAGCGTGCACGACATGGCTTCGGGCCGGGCCGCGCGCGTCCGGACAGCTGCCGTGCTCTGGGGCCCGTTCACCCGGGCCGATCTGGCGCCGACCGAGCCCGACCACTGGCTCGAGCGCCCGGAGGACCTGCTCACGCTGCTGGAACTGGAAGCCCCGCGAACAGATCGGTCGTGACCGGCTCCGGCTGCGGCACGCCAGCCGCGAGATGGAATTCCTCGTGCTCCCGCAGCTCTTCCTCGAAGTGCGCGATGTGGTGCTGCTGCGAGCGGTGTGCCGCGAACGCGGCGCGCTTCACGGGGATGTCCGGCCGGATGTCGAGCCGCGACGTGACGGGCAATCCCTCCACGCCGCCACCCGGGCCGCTGCGGCCGGTCCAGGTGACGTAGTAGAGCCGACTGGCAGTCCATGCGCTGCCATACCCTTCGAGCGCGGTTCCGATGCCGGCAAGGAAGAAGGCGGCAGTGGCGGCGCGGCTCACCGCGCGGTGATCGGCGTGCGTGTTCGGCGCGCCCTCCGGGCCGAACGTCAGGATCACCTGGGGCCGAACGCGCCGGACGAGCCGGGTGAGGGCGGCCACGAGCGCATCACCGGACATCGTATCGAGGCCGCCATCGGGATGTCCCAGGGTGAAGATCCGGTCTACCCCGAGGACGCCGGCGGCCTCCAGGAGCTCGCGGCGCCGGAGCGCGGCAACCTCCGTCCGGTCGTCGGCGCGCACGCCGGTCACCCGTCCCGCCTCCCCGTCGGTGGCGGACACGAGCGCCAGCTTGCGGCCTTCCCGGTGGTACCGCGAGAGGGTTCCGGCCACGGAGAACGATTCGTCGTCGGGATGGGCGAAGACCGCCAGCAGCATGGAGATGCGCCTTGGGATGCAGGGTGGCCCGGATGCGCGGCACCTTGCCTCGCCGCACCGGGGGAATATCTTCCGCCGCCGACCCCCGTTTCAAGGACGTTACGGATGCGTCTCCTCCCGCGCGATGAAAAGTTCTTCGAGCTCTTCACCGGCGTCGCCGAGCTGAACGTCGAGGCCGCCCGGCTGCTGCAGAGCCTGGTCTCCGCGCCGCCGCCGCAGCGCCGCCCGATCGTCGACTCCATCAAGCGCCTCGAGCATCAGGCCGACGAGATCACCCACCAGGTCGTCGGCCGCCTCGACCGGACGTTCATCACGCCGCTCGACCGCGAGGACATTCACATGCTCGCCTCGCGGCTCGACAACGTCATGGACCTGATGGACGGCACCGCCCGCCGCATCCAGATGTTCCACGCCGGAGAATCGCCGGCCGGATCGGTGATGCTCGCCGACGTGATCATCCGCGCCAACCAGCAGATCCTGACCGCGGTGCAGAACCTGGAGAAGGACCGGAAGGGCGTCGTGCTCACCGCCTGCAAGGCCGTGAAACACCTCGAGGAAGAGGGCGACTCGCTCTATCACGAGTGGATCGGCAAGCTCTTCGAGGGCCAGCCCGACGCGCTGCTGGTGATCAAGTGGATGGAGATCTACGAGCACCTCGAGCGCACGCTCGACCAGGCGGAGGACGTGGCGAACGTCGTGGAATCCATCTTCATCAAGCACGCCTGACGATGGACGTGACCGTCACGTACGTCCTCGTCATCATCGGCGTGGCGCTGGTCTTCGATTTCATCAACGGGTTCCACGACAGCGCAAACTCCATCGCCACGGTGGTGTCGACGCGGGTGCTTTCGCCCGGCGTGGCGGTCTTCTGGGCGGCCTTCTTCAATTTCATCGCCGCGTTCACCATCGGCACGGCGGTCGCAAAGACGATCAGCAAGGGCCTCATCCATCCCGAAGTCGTGGATGCGAACGTGATCCTCGCCGGACTCATCGGCGCGATCGTCTGGGACCTGATCACCTGGTACTTCGGCCTCCCCACCTCCTCATCCCACGCGCTGCTCGGCGGGTATGGCGGCGCCGCCATCGCGAAGGCCGGGTTCGGCTCGCTGATCGGGAGCGGCTGGGTCAAGCCGATCGCCTTCATCGTCGTGTCGCCGCTCTTCGGCATGCTGCTGGCGATGACGCTGACGGTGGGACTCAGCTGGCTCCTGCGAGGCGCCCGCCCGGCCCCTGTGGACCGCGTCTTCCGGAAGCTGCAGCTGGTCTCGGCGGCGCTGTATTCGCTGAGCCACGGCGCCAACGACGCGCAGAAGACGATGGGCATCATCGCGGGGCTGCTGGTGTCATCGCACGCGCTCTTCGCCGATGCCACCGGCTGGATGCGCCACCTCTACCTCCCGAACTCCGATCACATCCCGATGTGGCTGGTCCTGTCGGCGCACCTCGCCATTGCGCTGGGCACCGCCGCGGGCGGCTGGCGGATCGTCAAGACGATGGGCAACCGGATCACCCGGCTCCGGCCGTTCGGCGGGTTCTGCGCGGAAACCGCCGGCGGCATCTCGGTGATGGCCGCGTCTGTCCTCGGCGTGCCGGTGAGCACGACCCATACGATCACCGGCGCCATCGTCGGCGTCGGCGCCTCGCGCCGGCTCTCCGCGGTCCGCTGGGGAGTGGCGACGCGGATCGTCTGGGCGTGGGTCCTCACGATCCCGCTCTCCGCGGCGATCGCGATGCTGGCGTATCTCTTCCTGAGGTAGGCCCGGCGCCGGCGCGCGCCGCTGCCGTCAGGCCGCGCGATGAATCCGGCCGGCCCGAACGACGCGGCGATACTCCGCGATCAGCTGATCGTCGATGAGATCCCAGCGCCGCGCGGCGGCGGTGGCGAGCGCGTTCGCCGCGATGCGCTGCCGGAGGGCAGGATCGGTCAGCAGCCGGTCGAGTGCACCGGCGATGGCCTCGACCGAGTTGGGCTCGACCAGCCATCCGTTCATCCCATGCTCCGTGAATTCGAGCACGCCCCCCGCGGCCGCGACGATCGACGGCAATCCCGACGCCATCGCCTCGAGCAGGACGTTGCCGAACGTTTCGGTGACCGAGGGAAAGGCGAAGATGTCGGCCGACGCGTACGCGGCGGAGAGCGCGGACCCGCTGAGCAGACCGGCCAGGTGGACGCCGGGAATCGAGCGCTCGCGGATCTCGCGCTCGAGGGGCCCGCGACCGACGAGCGCGAGCCGCGCCCGGGGATGCCGAAGCGCCACCCGCTCCCACGCTTCGAGAAGCAGATCGAGGTTCTTTTCCCGCGCGAGCCGCCCCACGTACGTCACGACGGGGTCACCGGGCTCCGCGCCAATTCCGGCTCGATACGCGTCGTCGCGCCAGGCGGGATTGAACGCCGCCGTATCGACGCCGCGGCTCCAGACCCCGGTACGCCGGATCCCGCGCGACTGCAGATGCTCCTCGTAGATGCGTGACGGGCAGAGTACGCGCTCGGCCTGCCCGTAGAACCAGCGCAGGTAGCGCCAGCCCGGCCGGACCGCCCAGTCCACGTGGTAGCGCGCGGCGTACTGTTCATAGTCGGTGTGCGCCGAAGCCACGACGGGGAGGCCGAGGTCGCGCGCGACGCGGATTCCGGCAAGGCCCAGCGCGAATTCCGTCGCGACATGCACCACGTCCGGCCGGAAGGCACGGGCGTCGGCCACGAGCGCTCGATGTCTCGGAAACGCCCATTGGACATCGGGATAGAGAAAGAACGGCAGGCTGGCCGAGCGGTGGACCTCCGGCCGGTCCACGCCGCCGGGAAGGCGGTAGTTCGCAGTGTAGACCCGCACGCCGATCCCCCGAGCCACGAGCGCGTCGGCGAGCCGCAGGAGCGTAACGCCGACCCCGCTCACCATCGGCCAGTACACTTCCGAAAAGATCGCGACCCGCAGGTTCGCGCCGCTCGACTCGTCGATCACCGCCGCGCCGGGTAGGGGATGAGGTAACTTAGCTGTATGAAACTCGCCTTTGCCGGTTCCCCCGAAGTCCGTGCCAGCCGTACCGACGTCTGGCGGCGGCTCCTCGACCCGCATTTCATCGGGGCGTCAGCCCCGGGCGTGGACTCCGTCGAAGTGCTGGGCCCGAACCGCTTCCGGATGCACCTCGGGTTCGGGGTGGCGCTGCTCAAGCTGCAGTTTGCGCTCGACGTGGGCTTCCACGACATCGTGAGCGAGCAGAGCGCCCGCATGGAGGCTCGTGGCGCCGCATCGGGCACGACGGTCGCCATGGATTCGACCATCCGGATCGAGGAGGTAGCGCCGCGGCTGCAGCGATTGCACTGGCGCGCGGAAACCGCGGTGGAAGGCGCCCTGGCCGGCGTCGGCGCCCGTCTGGTGGAAGGCGTGGCCCGGCGGCTCACCGAGCGATTCTGGGAGGATTTCGCGGAGCGCGTCGAAGCGGAAGCCGCCTGAATCGGCCGCTGCCGGACCCTAGAGCGAATCGCAGACCGGAACGCCGGGGCGCGGCGCACGAAGGCCCTGCCGTTCGGTCGTCGGCTGGCCGTCAGGGCGGCCCACCCAGACGACGCAGCTGCGGCCTTCCCAGCCCGAGCGGACGGCCCGCCCGATCCAGCCGCTGTCCGTGGCGCTCTCGATGATCACGTCCACGCCTGCGTTGGGCACGTACCGGATGGGCAGGTTCTGGAAGCGGGAAGCGTACAATCCGGTGTTGGCCCAGTGCTGCTCCTGGGCGCGCACCAGGCGTTCGAGGTCGGCGCGGGGCTGTGCCGCCGGATTCGGCCGCGGCTGGGCGGGTGCCGAAGCGGCACTGCGCGCGGTATCGCGAGGCGCGGGCGGCCCATACATGACTTCCTCCGCGCTCGGATAGCTGCGGCGGCTGGGCGGTGCCGGTCGGGCCTTCGGTCGTGCCGGTTCGGCCGCCGCCAGCGTCGTGTCCGCCAGGGAGTCCGCTACGATTTCCTGCGGCGGGTCCCTGCGGAGGCCAAGCTCACCGCAGCCGGCCAGTGCGAGCGCCGGAGCAGCCAGGAGTGACCCCAGCAGTACGCGGGACGGAAAGAAGTGCGACACCGGCATCAGATCCTCGTGAGTCGTTCGGCCACCTTCATCGTACCCGCCCCGCCCCGACCGCGCCAGACAGGAGACCCGATGCGAGTCGCAGCCTCCACCATCGCGCTCTGCTTCCTCACCGCCTGCGCCGCGACACCGGCGGCCCCGCCCGACTACGACCTGATCATCCGCAACGGCACGGTGTACGACGGGAGCGGTGCGCCGCCGCGGCGGGCGGATCTGGGGATCCGGGGAGACCGGATCGCCGCCGTCGGACCGCTCCCGGCGGCACGTGCGGTGCGCGAGCTCGATGCCGGCGGAATGGCCGTCGCGCCCGGGTTCATCAACATGCTGAGCTGGGCCACGACCTCGCTCCTCCATGACGGGCGCTCGCAGGGAGATATCCGGCAGGGGGTGACGCTCGAGATCTTCGGCGAGGGAACGAGCCCGGGCCCCATCAACGCCGAGATGCGGCGCAGCCTGCTCGAGAACCAGCGCGATATCCGGTACGAGATCCCGTGGACGACGCTCGGGGAATACCTGGAGCACCTGGAGCGCCGCGGCGTGTCGCCGAACGTCGCCTCCTTCGTGGGAGCCACCACGGTGCGGATCCATGAGCTGGGCCGCGTGAACCGGGCGCCGACGGCGGAGGAGCTCGCGCGCATGGAGGCGCTGGTGGACCGGGCCATGCGCGAAGGCGCGCTCGGCGTCGGGTCCTCGCTCATCTACGCGCCCGCGGCGTTCGCGAAGACCGAGGAGCTGACCGCGCTCGTGCGCGTCGCCGGGCGGCACGGCGGGATGTACATCTCGCATATTCGCGACGAAGGCGGCGGGCTCCTCGAGGCGGTGGACGAGCTCCTCACCATCGCGCGGGAGGCTGGCGTTCCGGCGGAGATCTATCACCTCAAGACGTCCGGCCGCGCCAACTGGGGCAAGCTCGATTCGGTCATCCGGAAGGTGGATTCCGCCCGCGCCGCCGGCCTCCGTATCACGGCCGACATGTACACCTACCCTGCGAGCTCGACGGGCCTCGACGCCACGATGCCCACCTGGGTCCAGGAGGGCGGGTACGAGGCCTGGGCCGCGCGCCTCCGCGATCCGGCGATCCGTGCGCGGGTCGCCGCGGAAATGCGCGGCAACGGCTCGGCGTACGACAACGCCTTCGCCAACGCCGGAGGCCCCGACGGGATCCTTCTCGTTTCGTTCCGGGAGGATTCGCTCCGCTACCTCGTCGGGCGCACGCTCGGCGACGTGTCACGCATGCGCGGCACGGCGCCCGAGGAAACGGCAATGGACCTCGTGATCCAGAACGGCGCGGATGTCGGGTGCGTCTACTTCACGATGTCGGAGGACAACGTACGCCGGAAGATCGCGATTCCCTGGGTCAGCTTCGGCTCGGACGGCGGGTCCTATGCCACCGAGGGGGTGTTCCTGCGGTCGGGCACGCATCCGCGCGCCTACGGTAACTTCGCGCGCCTGCTCGGACGGTACGTGCGCGACGAGAAGATCATCCCGCTCGAGGAGGCGATCCGGAAGCTCACGCTCCTCCCGGCGACCAACATCGGGATCCGGGACCGTGGGGCCCTGCGGGTGGGATACTACGCCGACGTCGTGGTCTTCGATCCAGCGACGATCGCCGACCGCGCCACCTTCGAGCAGCCGCACCAGTACAGCGTCGGCGTGCGCGACGTGTTCGTCAACGGCGTCCAGGTTCTTGCCGATGGCGAGCACACCGGGGCGAAGCCAGGGCGCTTCGTCCGCGGACCCGGCTGGACCGGCGCACGCTGAGCGGGACCGCGCGATGCGCTGCTGATTCCGAACCGGGGGGAACTGCGCGCACGAAACGGCGAATGGCGCCGTGGCCCGCGAGGTGCCGTGCGAGCGGCGGGCTCGCGGGCTGGTGTTTTTGGGGCGCGAAAGCGCGAATACGAAGCGGCCCGCGCGGATCGGCGCTCCGGTCCTGTGGCGGGGTTTTGCGAGACTGTTCCTGGGATCCCGGCAGCTGCGGTGCACGGAGCCCAGTGATGAACCTGCGAACGACGAATCCGGACCCACCCGGGTCCGGAGCCGCCACAGGGCTTTCGCAATTCCAGGGTCTTGTTCGTGTTTTCGCGTTTTCGCGATCCTGCAATCCCCACCTACCGCTCATCCTCCGCCGACACAGAGACGCGCCTCGCTCCGCCCCCTTTCGTGTCTTCGTGTGCCCGAGTACCCGGCTTCCGAGCCGATACTTGCCACACGCGTCAGGTGAGCCGCTGCAGCTCGCGGAGCACGCGCTGCTGCGCGGCACGGTCGAGGACGGCGACGAATATCGTGTCGTCTCCGGCGAGCGTCCCGATGATCTCCGGCCACGCGAGCCGGTCGAGCGCTGCGCCGACGCGGCTTGCTTCGCCGGGAGGCGTGTGCAGGACGACAAGCGCGTCGCCGGCCGGGTCGATCCCGATCACGCCCTCGGCAATCCGCCGCTCGTCGGGATCCTCGGAGCTCACCGCCTGCGGATCGGGCTTCCGGTACGCCCCGCCGACCTTCACCAGCCCGAGCGCCGCGAT
Source organism: Gemmatimonadota bacterium (assembly GCA_050268825.1). GTDB lineage: Bacteria > Gemmatimonadota > Gemmatimonadetes > Gemmatimonadales > GWC2-71-9 > CAMLLJ01. The sequence goes on along the minus strand of JBLNHD010000275.1, from coordinate 848 downwards.
GTCCCGGCTGATGCTCGACTGTGTGACCTCCCAGCCGGCCTCTCCCAGCGCCTCGGCGAGCTCCTCCTGCGTATGCAGCGCCCGCGTGGCGATCAGCTCGAGGATCTTGAGGTGCCGCTTGCGGCGGTCCGCCGTCATCGGATGCGCCTCCCTGCAAGGACATTCATGGCGCGCTCGAAGCGCCGGCGCTCGCGGCCGTTCCACGCACGAGCGCTCGCGAGCCGGCGCCGCGCGGCCCCGAGATCGAGATTCCCGATGCCGCCCGTACTCCGCCTGGCGAGAAGGATCTCCCGAGGCGCCAGCGGCGGCATCGGCTCGCCGGACTTCACGGCAGCGGCGACGTCGCGATACGCGCTCCGGAAGGGTTCGCCGCCTCGTACCCTTCGCATGACCTCGTCGGTGGCGAGGGTGGGCCCGTCGAGCGCCGCGAGTGCCCGGGCGCGGTCCACGCCAATGCGGGGCATCGCCTCCGCGATCATCGCCAGCATCTCCGCCGTGGCCTCGAGGCCGCGCATCAGCGGCGCCTTCAGCAGCTGGAAATCGCGGTGGTACCCGCCGCTGAGCTTCCCGGAGATCGCCAGGACCGCGGCAAGCTCGCCCTGCACCGCCCCGGCACGCGCGCGCGTCAGCTCGAAGAGATCGGGGTTCCGCTTCTGCGGCATGATGCTCGAGCCGGTGGCCAGCTCGGGAGGAAGCATGAAGAAGCCGAACTCCTCGGCCGTGTAGAGAATCACGTCCGAGGCGAGCCGCGCGAGGTCATGCCCGAACTGGACGCACCAGAAGAGCGCTGCCGCCTCGAGCTTCCCCCGCGCGGCCTGCACCGACGTCGCCGCGCTGTCGAGTCCGGC